>JAHZAR010000114.1:0-5087 GCA_019423835.1 Clostridiales bacterium
TTCCAGCGTCAGCGGCTCGAAGTACAGCTTGTCAGAGGTATCGTAGTCTGTGGAAACCGTCTCCGGGTTGCAGTTTACGATAATCGTCTCAAATCCCAGCTCCTTGAGGGCTAATGCAGCGTGTACGCAGCAGTAGTCGAACTCAATTCCCTGTCCGATACGGTTGGGGCCGCCTCCGAGAATCATAATCTTCTTATTGTCGCTGCAGGGGCTCTCATCCTTAATATGGTAGCTGGAGTAGTAGTAGGCAGAATCCTCTGTTCCGCTCACGTGAACACCCTCCCAGCCTTCCTCGATTCCGGCCTCTGTTCTGGCGTTTCGGATCTCCTCCTCGGAAACCTCCAGAAGCTCGCTCAGATACTTGTCGGCAAATCCGTCTAACTTGGCCTGGCGCAGCACCTCAACCGGAGGAACCTGTCCCTTATACTTGAGGATTGCCTCCTCCTCCTCCACAAGCTCCTTCATCTGAGCGATAAAGTAGCTCTTGATCTGTGTCAGATCGTGAAGCTCCTCCACTGTGGCTCCCTTTCTTAAGGCCTCATACATGATGAACTGGCGCTCGCTGGAAATGGTGTGGAGCATGGAGAGCAGCTCCTTCTTCGTCTTTTTCTGGAAGCCTGCATGACCTAAGCCGTAGCGTCCTCTCTCAAGGCTTCGGATGGCCTTCTGAAGGGCCTCCTTGTAGGTCTTTCCGATACTCATGACCTCACCTACGGCCTTCATCTGAGTGCCTAATTTATCCTGTGAGCCTTTGAATTTTTCAAATGCCCAGCGCGCAAACTTGATGACAATATAATCGCCGGACGGAACGTACTTGTCGAGGGTTCCGTACTTTCCGCATGGAATCTCGTCCAGCGTCATACCTGTAGCTAACATGGCAGATACGAGAGCGATAGGGAAACCTGTTGCCTTGGATGCAAGAGCGGAGGAACGGGATGTTCTCGGGTTGATCTCGATGACAATGTCACGATCTGTCTTCGGATCATGAGCCCACTGTACGTTTGTGCCGCCGATTACCTGAATCGCCTCTACAATCTTGTAGGATTTCTCCTGAAGGCGCTTCTGAACTTCCTCAGAGATAGTGAGCATCGGTGCAGAGCAGAAGGAATCACCTGTATGAACACCTACCGGGTCGATGTTCTCGATGAAGCACACGGTAATCATGTTGTTCTTCGCATCGCGGACAACCTCCAGCTCCAGCTCCTCCCAGCCGAGGATGGATTCCTCAACCAGAACCTGTCCTACCATACTTGCCTGAAGTCCTCTGGCGCAGACTGTCTTTAACTCCTCCACGTTGTATACAAGGCCGCCGCCCTCGCCGCCCATGGTGTAAGCCGGGCGGAGAACTACCGGGTATCCTAACTTGTCAGCGATTGCCAGAGCCTCCTCAACTGAGTAGGCAACCTCGCTTCTGGCCATCTCGATTCCCAGGCTGGCCATGGTCTCCTTGAATTCCTCTCTGTCCTCACCGCGCTCGATGGCATCTACCTGAACGCCGATTACCTGTACATTATATTTGTCAAGAACACCTGCTGCTGCCAGCTCAGAACACAGGTTCAGTCCGGACTGTCCGCCCAGGTTCGGGAGCAGGGCGTCGGGACGCTCCTTCTCAATAATCTGTGTCAGACGGTCTACATTCAGAGGCTCGATATAGGTAACATCAGCAGTTTCCGGATCTGTCATGATGGTAGCCGGGTTGGAGTTTACCAGCACAATCTCATAGCCGAGCTTTCTAAGAGCTTTACATGCCTGAGTTCCAGAATAGTCGAACTCACATGCCTGTCCGATAATGATTGGACCGGAGCCAATAATCATTACTTTGTGAATGTCATTTCTTCTCATGTTTTTTCCCTCTCATTGTCACCAGTTTACGTTTACTTTCTTCTTGCCTACCGGGCTTTTAGGCTGCCGCAGACGGCTGTGACTCCCTTTCGCCGCCGCAGCTCCTGAATTCAGGCCCTAGTAAACCATTATCAGCATTATAATGTAAAATGCAGGCAATGTAAATAAAAAATTTGCGTTTTGATGTAGAATTTTGTCTTACATTTTTTCAGTTTTTGTGCTATACTGACAAGGATATAGTGGGATAGTATTTCCGGCTGACTGCTTTTAAGGGGGAATGCACATGAAACAGCCAAAGGTAGTGGTCATCGACGGCCAGGGCGGCCGGATGGGAAGAGGTATTGTGGAACAGTTAAAGAAACGCTTTCCCTCCCTTCCTCTGACTGCCATCGGGACAAACAGCATTGCCACCGCTGCCATGTTAAAGGCCGGAGCCGACCAGGGCGCTACCGGCGAAAATCCCGTCGTGGTAAACAGCAGAAACGCGGATCTGATTATCGGGCCAATCGGTATCGCCATTGCAGACTCCCTTTTAGGCGAAGTAACAGAAGCCATGGCGGCAGCTGTGGGAAAGAGCCCGGCCTGTAAAATCTTCATCCCGGTAAGCCACCGGTGCAGCCATACCATAGTCGGCTGCGGAGAGCTTCCTCTCTCCGAATACATCCGCCTGGTCTGTGAACAGGTGGACGTGATCCTGAGGGAGCGGGAGGAGAACCCTTCCCTCTGAGCCGTCCAGATCAGCCGCATTGTTAATTCAGTTAATATAAAATCAGCGGACAGTTTTCCTCTCCCCCGGAGAAAAAATCTGTCCGCTTTGCTGTATCGGCATCCGTTCTGACTCTGTCTGACTGATGTCATGCCAAATGTTTTTTAGAAAGGAGCCCATCTGATGGATAGACGGAAACCTGCGGGAAATTCCCGCAAACTCAGAAAAATATCCGGCTGCCCGGAACTGATCCCTGAGGCCGCCGACTGGTTTCACTCGAAATGGGACGTTCCGGCAGAGGAATATGCCAAAAGCATGGAAAAATGTCTGGACCCGTCGTCCGCCATTCCCCAGTGGTACGTCATCACAGAGGAGAATCGCATCATTGCCGGCGCCGGCATCATAGAGAATGATTTTCACAGCCGAAAGGACCTGACGCCAAATCTCTGTGCCCTGTACGTGGAGGAGCCCTTCCGGTGCCAGGGAATCGCCGGCCTCCTTCTCTCCTCTATCTGCCGGGACATGCTGCAGAAAGGGGTAGATACTCTCTACCTCATCACAGACCATACCTCTTTTTACGAACGCTATGGCTGGCAGTTTCTGTGTACCGTACAGACCGAGGAACCGGACGGAACCTCCTCTCCCATCCGAATGTACATCCACAAAACCTCTCTGTAGACGCTCCCTCTCTTCCAGAAAAATCGAATGCAGGCTCTCAGCTCCTTCTCTTCCAGGGAACGGGTGTAAGTTTCCGGTGACTTCGCTGGAACCGGAAACTTACACCCGTTCCCGTCTCTCATGCCATCTTCTGCCCTCTTCCTTATCGCTCAGGACCTGTCGTTTCAGCTCCTCCATCGATTCAAACTTCCGCTCCGGCCGCAGAAATGACAGCAGTTTCACTTCGATATTCTTCCCGTAGATATCCTTTTTCCAGTCATAGATATACGTTTCAACCCCCGCCGGATGCTCCCCCCTGATCGTGGGCTTTCGTCCGATATTGGTGATTCCGGGGTAGGTCTTTCCGTCTATCACCACCTCCGAGTAATAGACGCCGAAGGCCGGGAGGTGCTTCTGGGACGGCGGCAGAAGATTGACCGTGGGAAATCCCATACCGGTTCCCAGATGCTTTCCATGTACCACCCGCCCCTGCACGCTGTAGGTATAGCCCAGAAGTTCATTGGCCTTCTCGATCCGCCCGGCTGCCAGCTCCTCTCTGATGTAGGTGCTGCTGATCTCCCGGCTGCCGTCCATAGCCTTCTCCACGACCGTCAGCTCATATCCCAGCTCCTTGGCATGAGCCTTTAAAAACTCCACGTCTCCGCTTCTCCTGCAGCCAAAGTGGAAATCTGTTCCGGCCACTATAGCCTTCGCATTCATCTGCTGTATCAGAACCTTTCTCACAAAGTCCTCCGGCGTCATGGATGCCACCTCGTCATTGAAAGGGTATTCCACCAGATAATCCACGCCTGCTGCCCTCAGATTTTCACACCTCTCCTCATTGGTGGTGATCATAGTCTGGAGTTTTTTCCGAATCAGGGTTCCCGGTGTTGTCTCAAAGGTAAATACCGCTGTCCTGTATCCCTTCCCGCGGAATCTGAACAGCTCCTTGAGGAGCTTTTTATGGCCCCGGTGAAGGCCGTCAAATTTTCCCAGTGTCACCGCCGTCGGCTCCCCGATTTGAAATTCTCTGGTTCCTCTGATGTACTCCATGTCTATTCTCCTCCCAGAAAAATCTTTTTTGGCTTCCACCGCTTCTCCCCGGCCCGATACTCATAAACACCGATAAAACGATGCCTGCTGTCATAGACACGGCAGAGACTGCCGTCCCCTGTGTCTGAGCCTGTCAAGCCCTTTCCCGCCTGAGCCTCTGTAAAGAAGTTTCCGTTAGCCAGCAGGCGGTCAAGTGTCCCGTTTTCGGAGACAAGCTCAGGGAGATCGGAAAACATCTGATCCACCGGGATGACAGCCTCCTCTATTCTTCCTTCCTTTACAAGAGCCTCAACCTCAGAGAGCTTCAGGCTGTCCTTCAGCAGAAACCGATCCACCTGAGTTCTCAGAAGATACTCCATGCAGCCGCCGCAGCCCAGCCTTTCCCCTATGTCATGGCAGAGGGTGCGGATGTAGGTTCCCTTGGAACAGTGAACCGTCATAGTCACTCTCGGAAGCTGGATCCGGTCAATGGTCAGGCTGAAAATTTCCACCGGCCGTGCCCTGCGCTCAATCTCCTTCCCCTCTCTGGCGAGCTCGTAGAGCTTTTTTCCATTTACCTTGAGGGCGGAATACATAGGCGGGATCTGACTGTAGGGTCCCACAAACCCTTCCGCAATCCTTCTGATTTCCTCCTCGTCCAGCGTCTCTGCCCCCCTGCGGTTTTCCTTCAGGATGGTTCCCGTGGTATCCTGAGTATCCGTGACAGCGCCCAGAAGCATCACCGTCCGGTATGTCTTGCTCCGGTCCGTCAGCATGTCACACAGCCTGGTTCCCCGTCCCAGGCAGACTGGAAGAACTCCCTCCGCCGCCGGGTCCAGAGTCCCTGTAT
>JAHZAR010000114.1:5097-7305 GCA_019423835.1 Clostridiales bacterium
GTATGGCCGATTTTTTTCTGTTTTAAAATTCCCCGCAGCTTTGCCACCACGTCGTGGGAGGTGTAGCCCTGCTCCTTGTAAATATTAATTACTCCATGATACATCCGTGTTCTGCCTCCCACGCCAGAATCTGCTGCTCGATATGGGGCGCCAGATTGTTCAGCACGTCATGGATGCTGCCTGACATGGTACAGCCTGCTGCACGCACATGGCCGCCTCCTCCGAAGTAGACAGCGATTTTGCTGACATCCACATAGCGGCAGGAACGCAGACTTACCTTAAACTCACTGACTCCTGTCTCATACATGAAAATAGCAACCTCCACTCCCTCTGTCAGTCTGAGCTGGTCAATAATCCCATCCAGATCCTTGCTGGTGACGCCGTAAAAGTCCATCTCTTTTTTTCTGACCGCGCTGAACACGCATTTTCCATCCATAAACAGGATGCTTTCCAGAAGAGCGCGCCCTAAAATCTGATTCTGGACGTACGTTTTTCTGTAAAAGCTTCCGTCTATGATCTCTGTGCAGTCGATCCCCTTATCCATCAGCTTTCCGGCAATCTCCATCGTCCTGCCCGAAGTACAGCTGTACTTGAATACACCGGTATCGTGGACAATTCCCGTGTAGAGGCATTCCGCCACAGCCAGATCGATCTTTTCCTCCTCTAACAGGGTGTATACCACCTCGCTGGCGGAGCTGGCCTCCGGGCAGATGATATTTTCTTCTGCAAAGCCCCTGTTTGTCACATGGTGATCGATACAGATAGTTGAACCGGCGCTCTCAAAGTAGGGGAAAAACACGCCCAGCCGTTCCCTGTCGCTGCTGTCTGTAGTGATGCACAGATCATAGCGTTTTCCCTCTTCGTATTCACAGAGAATTTTTTCAAAGCCCTTCAAATAGGAAAACTTTGCAGACGGGTGATCCAGATAAATGTCAACGGACAGCCCGGGATACTGTGCAGTCAGATAATTGTAAAGCCCCAAAGCTGAGCCGACGCAGTCTCCGTCTGGATTCAGATGTCCCAGTATGACAGCTGTTTTTGCTGCGCTCAGCGCATGTTCTAATAACTGATTCATATTTTATCATCTCCTGATAAGCTGAAAGGACGGCGTTCCTGCCGCCCTTTCTGTGTATAGGCTTCAAATCCTGTCAAGCAGCCTGAGACTGTGTCTGTGTAAAACGGCACAGCCGGCCCTACAGCTCATCTTCATCTGCCTGGGCTTCGTCTGTGTCCAGATCCTTCGTCACCTCATGGATCAGATGCGTCATATTGACGCCATACTCGATGGACTGATCCAGCACAAAGGTGATCTCAGGTGTGTTTCTCAGATTGATCCTGGCTGCAAGCTGTCTGCGCACAAATCCTTCCGCGCTTTTTAGGCCCTTAATGGTTTCCTTTCCGGCCTCCTCGCTTCCAAGGACGCTGATATATGCCTTACAGTACTTTAAATCCGGCGTTACCTCCACAGCCACTACGGTCGTCATGGGATGTATCCTCGGATCCTTAATCTCACGGCTGATGATCTCGCTTAACTCTCTCTGAACCTCGCTGTTAATCCTTGTATTCTTAATGCTGTTTTTTCGCATACTTCCTCGCTTTCCAGTCTGCTGCGGCATCGGACGGCGTCCCGCGCCTGTTAGCGCGGAACCTCCACCATCGCATATGCCTCAATCATATCGTCTTCCTGGATGTCATTGAATTTCTCAAATACAAGACCGCACTCGTAGCCTGCTGCAACCTCCTTCACATCGTCCTTGAATCGCTTCAAGGACGCCACGTTGCCGTCGAAAATCTGCTCGCCGTCGCGGGTGATTCTCGCCTTGCAGCCTCTCTGGAACTTTCCGTCCAGCACATAGGAGCCGGCAATGGTTCCTACGCCGGATGCCTTGAAAGTCTGGCGCACAACCGCATGGCCAATTACCTGCTCCTCGAAGATCGGATCCAGCATACCCTTCATGGCTGCCTCCACATCCTCGATTGCCTGGTAAATGACACGGTACAGTCTCACGTCAACCTTCTCCCTCTCTGCGATAGACTTGGCTGTCGCATCAGGGCGCACGTTGAAGCCGATGATAATCGCGTTGGAGGCTGCCGCCAGGTTTACATCGGACTCGTTGATCGCACCTACGCCGCCGTGGATCACCTTTACCATAACCTCCTCGTTGGAGAGCTTGGTAAGGCTCTGCTTTACAGCCTCCACGGAGCCCT
>JAHZAR010000115.1:0-6583 GCA_019423835.1 Clostridiales bacterium
CTGTGCAGCATCATGCTGAAGGACTGTGCCCACATCCAGGAGTCAGAGGCAGAGTGGAAAAACAGGAAGGCAAAGAGGGCCGGCCGTCCTCAGGAGCCGCCTCTCTACACGATGAATGACGCTGAGGGGGTGCTGAAGCACTTTGTGCCCTGCGAGTATAACGAGATTATAAGGCTCTCGGAGGGGGTGGAGATCCGGTTTACGGATGCAGGACATTTGCTGGGCTCTGCATTTATTGAGGTGTGGCTGACGGAAGACGGATGCTCCAAAAAGATTGTATTCTCCGGCGATATCGGAAACATGAACAAGCCTCTGATCCGCAATCCTCAGTATATAGCCCAGGCAGACTACGTGGTGATGGAGAGCACCTACGGGGACAGGCTCCACCGCCATTCAGCAGACCATATTGAGGAATTTGCCAGAGTGATCCAGGAAACCCTGGACCGGGGAGGAAATGTGGTCATCCCGGCTTTCGCTGTAGGGCGTACCCAGGAGGTACTCTACTATATCAGAAGAATCAAGGAGGAGGGACTGGTGACGGGACACGGCGATTTTGACGTGTACGTAGACAGTCCTCTGGCCGTGGAGGCTACCCAGGTGTTCAAGAAGAATATGCTGGACTGCTATAACGATGAGACAAAGGCCCTTGTAAAGAAGGGGATCAATCCCATTGCCTTTAAGGGTCTGAAGCTGTCGGTCAGCAGCCAGGAGTCCATTGCCATCAACTTTGATGACAAGCCCAAGGTAATCATCTCGGCGGCCGGGATGTGTGACGCAGGACGAATCCGCCATCATCTGAAGCACAACCTCTGGCGGCCGGAGTGCACGATCCTGTTTGCCGGTTATCAGGCAGTGGGAACGCTGGGGCGCAGCATTATTGAGGGGAAAAAGGAGGTAAAGCTGTTCGGAGAAACCATTGATGTGGAGGCCCACATTGAGAAGATTGAGGGCATCAGCGGACATGCGGATCAGAACGGCCTTCTCGCCTTTATCAACAGTTTTATGGATAAGCCGAAGCAGGTTTTTGTGGTTCACGGCGATGACGAGGTCTGCACACATTTTGCCGAAAAACTGGAAAAAGAGTATGGGATCAATGCCTTCGCGCCGTTCAGCGGAACCGTCTATAATCTGGCCGAAGGAAAATTTGAGACAATCACAGAGGGCGTTTTGCTCCGCAGAGAGGAGGAGAGAGAGACGACCAAGCGGGCAGCCGGCGTATTCGGAAGGCTTCTGGCTGCTGTGGATCGCCTCCGCCGCGTCGTGATGGACAATGAGGGAGGGGCCAATAAGGATCTGGCAAAATTTGCAGATCAGATCAATTCCCTCTGCGATAAGTGGGATCGCTAGCCCTCAAAAAAGAAACAGACAGAGAGGACAGACATTTGAAAGTAGAGATTTATACAGACGGAGCCGCCAGGGGAAACCCTGACGGGCCGGGAGGTTTTGGAACCGTTCTTCACTATACAGACAGCAGGGGACAGCTTCATGTGAGGGAACTGTCGGCAGGATACCGGCGGACAACCAACAACCGGATGGAACTGATGGCGGCCATTGCCGGGCTGGAAGCGCTGAACCGCCCCTGTCAGGTGGAACTTTATTCAGACTCAAAATACCTGGTGGATGCCTTTAATCAGCACTGGATCGAAGGCTGGATCAGAAAGGGCTGGAAGAGAGGAAAAAACGAGCCGGTCAAAAACGTGGATCTCTGGCAGCGTCTTCTGGCAGCTGCCGCCCCCCATCAGATCACGTTTATCTGGGTTAAGGGACACAATGGGCATCCGGAGAATGAGCGGTGCGATTTCCTGGCAACCTCTGCGGCGGATGGGGAAAATCTTCTGATCGATCCGGGAGTTTCCTAGAGAGAAGACCGGGGGAAAGACTGCCCCTGGGGAGCCGGAAGGCTCCGGACAGAAAACAGCCAAATCATGACGAGGCAAGGCGGGCCGGCATCTGTGATGCCGGCCTGAATCAGGCACAGGGGAAAAAATTAATTAAATCTTACAAAATATTACGTCTTTCTTCTGCTTCTTTTCTTTCGGCAGCATTTATGATATGGTATCTATATCAAAGTGTGCAAAGGAATGGCTCAGATTGAAAAATAGAGAATTTATCATTACTGTTCTTTTGATTTGCGTGTTTGGTTTTTTTGTAACCTTCCATGTGAGACGGTTTGTATCCGGGGACGAAGGGGGAGCCGGGAAGGCCGGGGAGCTGGCTGCCGGCGGGTATACAGCACAGGAATACCGTGCTCAGATGTCTGAGACCGAGGAAGAAGCGGCGGCTGCCGGCGCAGACACCGCAGAAAACCGTCTGTTTTCTGCAGAACAGGCAGCAGATGCGGGGATATCTGGGCTGTCTTCTTCTGTGTCCGGCTCTGAGGGTACTGTGCCGGCAGAAGTACAGAGCGGTGCTTCGCAGATAAAAACGGCCGGAACAAAAGAAAACGTGCAGACCAAAGAAGCACAGACCGGAACTGTCAAAGAACCCTCACAGGAAAAGGATGCCTCTGAACGGCCGCCGGAGGACAGGACGGGGCAGGAAACGAAAAAGGCTCCCGGAACGGTGCAGGATGTGGCGGCATCTGAAAATCCGGGAAAGCAGGCTGAATCGAGGAAAGCGGCAGCGGCAAGAAGCCCGGAAAAAAGAAGTTCAGAAAAAAGAAGTTCAGAAAAGAAAAGTTCAGAGAAGGAAAGCCTGGAGAATAGAACCTCAAAGACCGCGTCAGAGAACAAGACAGAGGCGGACAGAAAGGGGGCAGGGAAAACCAGCGATGGCGGTTCATCCGCCGGAGCATCCCAGGCAGAAGGCCGTTCGGCGGATGGCACTCAGAAGAAGGTAAAGAAAGAGGATTCCCCACAGACAGATTCATCTGGAAAGGGCAAAAAGACGGAAGATGCGGGAAAGGGGCAGACAGGAAAGACGGCTGCCGGCCTTCGAAGCAGACCGTTTTCCCTGCAGGCAGACAGCAGCAAGCCAGGAGAAAGGGACAGTGCAGGCAAAAGGACAGACAGCACTGCAGGCGGAGCTGCTTTTGAGGGAGCCAAGAAGGGGGCGGATTCCGGGCTGGGATCCGTACCGGCAGCTGCGGCACTTTCGGGGGGAGACGGGACAGAACCGGCAGTTCCGTCAGCCGGCCGGGAAAAGACAGCCGACGAAATTCTGGGGAGCGCTGCTGTCAGCCCAGAGGCAGAGACAGCCTCTGAGGGAACCAGGGAGGAGCTGACCGAGCAGGACTACCGGCAGGAGCTGGCAGACACAGAGGCACTGGTAGAGCAGCTGAAAAATTCCGGGACAGATACGAGCACCTGGTCTTATCTGAATATGGCGGATTATGAGCTGAAGCTCTGGGATGATGAGCTGAATGCGATCTACAAAGACATTATAAGCCGTCTTGACACTGAGGAGGCGGAGGCACTGAAAAAGGAAGAGAGGGAGTGGATCAGGAAGAAAGACGAGGAGGCCAGGAAAGCAGCTTCCCGCTATAAGGGAGGAACGCTGGAGGGACTGGAACACACAGCGTCTCTTGCCAAATCTACCAGAGAGAGGGCCTATGCTCTTCTGGACTCCTACGGAAGCTGTCTTCCCCAGGAGGAAACACAGTGACATGAAAAACCGGCGCAGGAATATCTGCCTTGGACAGAAGGACCAGGCAGCAGTCCCTGCGCCGGTCTGCTGTATATCCGATTCTCATGGGAGACGGTAATGGGAAATGCGGACTCTGGCTGTTTTGGGATGGATGCCAGGCTGCTTTTTCAGGAACAGCCCCCCCTTTCTCCCACCTGCACCTTGAAAAACCCTTCTTCATGTGATAGGATATACCAATGGATAAAATATTACTTAAATGTAACAGGCAGGAGGAAACAACGTGGAAAGATACGGTGTAAACGAACTGAGAAAGATGTTCCTGGAATTCTTTGAGAGCAAGGGACATCTGGCGATGAAGAGCTTTTCTCTGGTTCCGCATAATGATAACAGCTTGCTGCTCATCAACTCCGGTATGGCCCCCCTTAAGCCATACTTTACAGGCCAGGAAATTCCGCCGAGAAAACGTGTAACGACATGTCAGAAATGTATCCGCACAGGAGATATTGAGAACATCGGAAAGACGGCCCGCCATGGCACATTTTTCGAGATGCTCGGAAACTTCTCCTTCGGAGATTATTTTAAGACAGAGGCGATTCACTGGTCCTGGGAATTTTTGACAGAGGTTGTGGGACTGGATCCCAACCGCCTCTATCCGTCTGTCTATCAGGATGACGATGAGGCCTTCGATATCTGGAACAAGGAGATGGGAATTCCGGCGGAGCGCATTTTCCGCTTCGGCAAGGAGGACAACTTCTGGGAGCACGGCGCAGGCCCCTGCGGTCCATGCTCTGAGATCTATTATGACCGCGGTGAGAAATATGGCTGCGGAAAGCCAGGATGTACTGTGGGCTGCGACTGTGACCGCTACATCGAGGTGTGGAATAACGTGTTTACCCAGTTTGACAACGACGGTCACGGCCATTATACAGAGCTGGAGCATAAGAATATTGACACGGGAATGGGCCTGGAACGTCTGGCAGTTATCGTTCAGGATGTGGACTCCCTGTTTACGATTGACACAAACAAGGCTCTCCTCGACCGTGTCTGCGCTCTGGCAGGAAAGGAGTATCAGAAGGATCACGAGACGGATGTGTCCCTGAGAATTGTGACTGACCACATCAAATCCTGCACCTTCATGATCTCCGACGGAATCATGCCGTCCAACGAGGGACGGGGCTATGTGCTCCGAAGACTTTTAAGACGTGCGGCTCGTCATGGAAGAAAGCTGGGAATTGAAGGCAAGTTCCTGGCAGAGCTCTCCAGGACGGTCATCGAGCTCTCCAAGGACGGCTACCCGGAGCTGGATGAGAAAAAGGCCATGATCTTCAAAGTCCTCACAGAGGAGGAGGATAAGTTCAACAAGACCATCGACCAGGGACTTTCCATTTTAAATGAGATGGAAGCTGAGATGGCAAAGAACGGTGAGAAGGTGCTCTCCGGCGAGAATGCGTTTAAGCTCTATGATACCTATGGCTTCCCGGTGGATCTGACGAAGGAAATCCTGGAGGAGAGGGAGCTTTCCGTAGATGAGGAGGGCTTTGCCGCCTGCATGAAGAAGCAGAAGGAAGCTGCCAGAGCAGCCAGAAAGACCACAAATTATATGGGAGCGGATGTAACTGTTTACCAGTCCATCGATCCGTCTGTCACTACAGAGTTTGTGGGCTATGACAGACTGGTACATGAGTCTGAGATCACGGTTCTCACCACAGAGGACGAGCTGGTGGAGGCTCTGACGGACGGACAGAACGGTACCATCATTGTGAAGGAGACCCCCTTCTACGCTACCATGGGCGGACAGCAGGCAGATATCGGCGTGATTTCCACCGAGAATGGTACCTTTGAGGTAAAGGATACAATCAAGCTCCAGGGCGGCAAGGTAGGTCATGTGGGAACCGTCACAAAGGGCATGTTCAGGGTCGGCGATCAGGTGACTCTCACCGTCAACAGAGAGAACCGGGAGCTGACTGCCAGAAACCACTCTGCTACACACCTGCTTCACAAGGCCCTGCGTACAGTTCTTGGAACTCACGTAGAGCAGGCAGGCTCTCTTGTGACAAAGGACAGGCTCCGTTTTGACTTTACCCATTTTTCCGCTATGACTCCTGATGAGATAGCAGCAGTTGAAAAAATGGTAAATGATGAGATAGCGGCCTCCCTTCCGGTTGTGACTGATATCATGAGCCTGGACGACGCGAAAAAGACAGGAGCGATGGCGCTGTTCGGCGAAAAATATGGCGAGACTGTGCGTGTAGTACGGATGGGAGATTTCTCCACCGAGCTCTGCGGAGGCACCCATGTGCCAAACACCAGCACAATCTCTGCATTTAAGATTGTGTCTGAGGCGGGAATTGCAGCCGGCGTAAGGCGTATTGAGGCGCTGACCAGCACAGGGCTTATGAACTACTATCACGAGATGGAGCAGGAGCTTCACGAGGCTGCCAGACTTGTGAAGACCACACCGGCTGCTCTCCACGACAAGCTGCAGGCAATGCTCGATGAGCTGAAGACCCTTCACTCTGAGAACGAGAAGTTAAAGAGCCGACTGGCCAATGACTCTCTTGGCGACGTCATGAACCAGGTAAAGGAGGTAAACGGCGTTAAGCTCCTGGCAGTCAGAGTGGACGGTGTGGATATGAACGGCCTGCGGAACCTGGGCGATCAGCTCAAGGAGAAGCTGGGCGAGGGCGTGGTTGTCATTGCCTCCGTCCAGGACGGAAAGGTAAACCTGATGGCTTCTGCTACGGAGGGAGCCCAGAAGAAGGGTGCCCATGCAGGAAACCTGATCAAAGCCATCGCCTCCCTGGTTGGAGGAGGCGGCGGAGGCCGTCCGAACATGGCTCAGGCCGGCGGCAAGAATCCGGCCGGCGTGGAGGATGCGCTCAGGAAGGCAGAGGAAGTCACTGCAGAGCAGGTGAAATAGCCGGCCATGCAGCAGATGTCCGGAACGCCAAACCGACAAAATATAAATAATTTTTCAAATTTTGTAAAAATCCTGTTG
>JAHZAR010000115.1:6593-7269 GCA_019423835.1 Clostridiales bacterium
CGAATATGGGATTTGTGGTATAATCATAACAGTGCTAAAAAAATGCCCAAACAGTTGTATTAATATGCACTTATTACACAACTGAAGGGAGGTTAGGTGTGAGCTATGTCAAATGTAATCGTTAAAGATAACGAAAGCTTAGACAGCGCTTTACGCAGATTCAAAAGAAACTGTGCAAAGGCTGGCATTCAGCAGGAGATTCGCAAGAGAGAGCATTACGAGAAACCAAGCGTTAGACGTAAGAAGAAATCTGAAGCTGCTAGAAAACGCAAATACAATTAATCAAGACAAAATTCCCGGCTGATTATCGGCCGGGAATTTTTTGGTTATGGGCTTTAGCCTGTTGAGTACGACGGAGTTTTTCGTGTTCCGAAAAACGGAGACGTAGGAAACAAAAAACCACCCGCTATGCGGGTGCGAGTCAAGAAGTTATACAAAAATTCACCTTTCCATCTATAATAGAGGTGTCCAAGCCACTATCAAAAGAAAGGAAAGGTGAATTAAATGGCGAAGAAAGCAAATGATCTGGCACATACAAAATGGATGTGCAAATACCATATCGTCTTCACCCCTAAGTATAGACGAAAAATAATTTATAATCAATATAAAAGAGATTTACGGGATATTTTAAAACAGCTATGCAATTATAAAGGGGTAGAAATTTTAGAAGGCCATA
>JAHZAR010000116.1:0-5874 GCA_019423835.1 Clostridiales bacterium
TGATTTTGCAGGCCACAAAGAGAACCACAAACACAATTCCGCAGGTGATGATTCCGGAGCTTAAGTTGTTCTCTGTGATCAGCAGAGCCGGGATGCCGCACCAGATAATAATCGCGCGGACTTTCTTAAACTCGTTGATTTTTAACCCCAGACGGGAGATCACCACTGCCAGGAACAGGATGAGTGAAATCTTTACCATCTCCGTCGGCTGGAACTGAATGGGTCCGACCTGCAGCCACCGCTTTTTTCCGTGGGATTCCACGCCGAACAGCATGGTGGCAACCATACAGATCAGGGAGACGAAGTAGGCCGGATAGGCAAACCTTGCAAACCAGTGGTAATCCATCTTGGAAATAATCAGCATTCCCACCGCGCTGCAGGCCGCAATCGCCCCCTGTCTTTTCACAAAGTAAGCTGCATCTCCCTGCACAAGCTGCGCCCGGTAGGAGCTGGCGCTGTAGATCATAATCAGACCGAACACGGTCAGGAATACTACGGCCAGAAGAAGACTGTAATCATAAAACCGGTGCGGCTTTTTTTTCTTTTTTTTCGGCGTATTCGGCGCATCGGCCATCGTATCACCCCTTCCTATTCAGTCAGGCCCGGCACAGCCCTTTTGAAACGGCTGCAGCCGGGTCCTGCCGGAACCAGCGTTCAGATTCCTTTTAGAGGCTTCTCACATACTCCTTGAACATGCGTCCCCTCTCCTCATAGTTCTTAAACATTCCCCAGCTTGCGCAGGCCGGGGAGAGCAGCACATTGTCCCCCGCATTCGCATAGGAAGCGCAGACCTGAACAGCCTCCTTCAGATCTTCCGCGTACATAATATCCGTAAAGCCATGGCGCTTCGCGCACTCTGCTATCTTGTCCCTGGTCTGTCCGATTAATACCAGGTAGCGCACCTTGCCGCCGAAGCTCTCGATCCACTCGTCATATTCCGAGTGCTTATCATAGCCTCCGGCGATGAGAAGCGTCGGCCCCGGCATAGCCTTGATCGCCTGCATAGCTGCATCCGGGTTCGTTCCCTTGGAATCGTTGTAATATTTTACACCGAACCGCTCTGTCACAAATTCAATGCGGTGCTCCACCGCCTCAAACCGTTTTACCACCCGGCGGATCGTGTCCATGGGAACGTCCATATTCATGGCAATGGCCACGGCTGCCATGACATTCTCGTGGTTGTGGCGTCCCAGCAGCTTGAGTTCATGAATATTTACAATCTCCGTCACTGTTTCTCCATCCCTGCAGACGATCTGATCGCCGTCCAGGAACAGGCCTTTTTTCAGCTTCTCGCGGCTGGAAAAATAGACAACCTTGCACTTCAGGGTTTCCCCGAACTCCCTGAGCACCGGATCATCGTAATTTAAGACACACACATCGTTTTCCTTCTGGTTCTTTGTGATGCCCTCCTTAATCTCAATGTAGCGCTCCATGGTTTTATGCCTGTCTAAGTGATCCGGTGTGATATTTAAGATGGCGCTGACATTGGGTCTGAAGTCCATGATGGTTTCGAGCTGGAAGCTGGAAACCTCCGCCACTGTCACTGACTTCTCTGTGGTTTCCAGGGCGTGGGCTGTGTAGGGATCCCCGATATTTCCCACCACAAACACGCTGTCATAGTGGGCCTTCATGATCTCTCCCGTCAGAGCCGTCGTCGTCGTCTTCCCGTTGGTTCCTGTGATGGCCGCCAGCCTTCCCTTTGCACAGTGGTAAGCCAGCTGGATCTCGCTCCAGATAGGGATTCCCGCCTGATCGATGACAGACACGAAAGGAGCCTCCAGCGAGATTCCCGGGCTGATAATTGAAAGCTCCACGCCCAGCAGATCGGTGCGTGTCAGCTCGCCGAGCACAAAGCTCACCTTCGCATTTTCATCAAATTTTTTTCTCAGCTCCTCTTCTCTCAGCTTCTCGTTTCCGTCATAGAGAACTACCTCTCCCCCCATGTCGAGAAGGAGCTTTGCCGCTGCAATTCCGCTGATTCCGCTTCCTGCTACCAATACTTTCTGACTCATTGTCTATTTCCTCCTATAATCCTAAGTACGCAACCAGGCAAAGGATTGCCGTTATAATTGAAAATACTGCCACTACTCTTGTCTCCGACCACCCGCACAGCTCGAAGTGGTGATGGATCGGGGCCATCCTGAAAATCCGCTTTCCTCCTGTGCTCTTGAAGTAGGTTACCTGAATAATCACCGACAGCACCTCCACCAGATAAATCAGCCCCACCAGAGCGATGAAGATCGGCATCTGCATCATGAAAGCGCTGGATGCCACAAAGCCTCCCAGAGCCAGGGAACCGGTATCCCCCATAAATACCTTTGCCGGATATACATTAAACAGCAGAAAGCCGAGAAGACTTCCCACCACAGCTCCGGTAATGGGACTGATGCCTGTATTTTCACCGATGGCCACAATCGTAAAGAAGGTAGCCACCAGAATCGTCACACTGGTGCAGAGCCCGTCAAGGCCGTCTGTAAAATTCACCCCATTGTCCGTACCCAGCACGATAAAAAACAGGGCCGGCACAAACAGAACCGGCGGAAGCTCCAGAAAAAATCCGCCGTCAAAGCCCCCGGTGAACGGAATCAGCATGGAGGTTCCCACCTCCCTGCTGCTGATCAGGTAATAGGCAAAAATGCCTGTAATCACAAACTGGCCCAGGAGCTTCTGCTTCGGGTTTAATCCTTCTGACCGCTTCATCACAATCTTGATATAATCATCCAGAAAACCGATAATGCCAAACCCCACTGTCACAAACAGGATCGGGATAATTTTCGGATAATCTCTGATATAGAGGAGGGAGGTTATCACGATTGCTCCCAGAATCACCACCCCGCCCATGGTCGGAGTTCCCTGTTTTTTCAGATGGGCCTGCGGGCCGTCCTCCCTGACCTGCTGGCCAAATTTCAGCTTGTGCAGAAACGGTATCACGATCGGACACATGACCGCGCTGATAATGAATGCCGTAATAACTGCCAGAATTGTTTCGTTTACCATGTCACACCTCAGATTCTTATGTAGTCTTTTGTGATACTGCGGCCACAGCTCCGAAAGCACGCGGCCTACCTGTTTTTCACGATCCCAAGACTCCTGATTAGTATACGTCTTTTTCCTGGAATAATCAACTGTTAGTTGACTCCTCCTCTGCCCTTGGAATTCCCAGATATGGCAGGATATTTTCAAAAATATCCCCCACCACCGGGGCTGCTATGGTTCCCCCATAGTAGACTCCCTCCGGTTCGTCGATGGTAATCAGGGCAATCACCTGCGGATCATCCGCCGGGGCAAACCCCAGAAAGGAGGAAATATACTTTTTTCTGCTTCTGGGCAGTTTTTCCGAGGTGGCCGTCTTTCCGCCGATGCGGTAGCCCTCTATCCTCGCATTTTTTCCGCTTCCCTCCGCCACCACCTGCTCTAAAATGTACCGCATGGCTGCGCTTGTTTCCTCTGAGAGAATTCTTCCCTTTTCTCTGTACTCAAATTCATGAACCGTACCGGCAGTCGGATTTTCTGCCCGCAGGGCAAAATGCGGCGTCACCCTGTTTCCTCCGTTAATAATGGAGGACGCCGTGGTGATGAGCTGCAGAGGGGTAATCTGAAAGGACTGCCCGAAGGATACGGTGGCCAGCTCCACAGCTCCCATGTTTTCCTTCCGGTGCATGATTGTGGCTGCCTCCCCGGGCAGATCCACTCCCGTCTTTCCCATCAGCCCGAACTGCTCAAAGTACCGGTAATAGTTATCCACCCCCAGTCTCTGTCCCACATCGATCAGCACTGGATTGCAGGAATTCATCATCCCCTGAAGAAAGGTTTCACCGCCATGTCCGCCGACCTTGTGGCAGCGGATCTTCCGATCCTCCACGATCCGGAAGCCGGGGCAGGAAAAGGTGTCATCCAGATCCACCACGCCTGCCTCCAGCCCTGCAGCAGCTGTGATAATCTTAAAGGTGGAGCCGGGCTCATAAGTATCGTTAATGCACTTGTTTCTCCACATTTGATTCAGGAGATCCTGTTTCTTTTTCGCTTCCTCTTCGCCGCCGCCCGGTTCTGAGGGCTCATCCGCCTTTTCCTCCTGCGCTTCGGCAGCTGCAGGCAGCCATACAGTCTGTCCCTCCTCCTTATGCTCAGCCTCCAGCCCTGCAGTCAGGGTAAAAGGCTCATTCAGGTTAAACTCCGGCACGTTCACCATCGCGAGAATTTCCCCGTTTTTCGGATTCATGACAATGACGGAAACACTGTTTGCCGATTTTTTTTCCATCACCTGACGGGCAGCCTGCTCTGCATACTTCTGGATATTGACGTCCAGGCTCACCGTCAGATCGTGTCCCGGTATCGGTTCGATGCGATCCTCGGCTGCATTCTCAATCTCCACTCCGGCCGCATCCGCCAGCGTCAGGATCAGGCCGTTCTCTCCCTTGAGCCAGGATTCATACTGCACCTCCAGTCCGATGATCCCCTGATTATCCCCGCCTGTAAACCCCAGCACTCTGGATGCCAGGCTGTCATAGGGATAATACCGCTTGTAATCCTCATCTACCTTGACGCCCGGAACGGCCATCTCCCGGATCCTGTCTCCGATTTCCTTGTCCACATTTGTCTTTATGATTTCCCTGGCCGTATATTTCTCCACCTTCTTTTTTACATCCTCAAGAGGGATGGAAAGCTCCCGGCTCAGAACCTCTGCCGTCCTCTCCGGCTCTGTTATCTGATTGTGTACCACAGAAACCGTGCAGACTGTCCTGTTGTCCGCGATGACCGTTCCATTTCTGTCCAGGATTCTCCCTCTGGCAGCCTTGATTGACCGCTCTCTCTGGTGGAGATCCTCTGCCATGGCGCTGTCCTCCTCCGCCCGAACAGTCATAAGAAAAAATAGCCGTCCTGTCAGACCAGCCATGCAGAGGCATAAGAGTCCGCACAGAAGAGCTATTCTTTCTCTGTGTCGCGTTCTTCTCCGCTCCATACCGCACTCCTTCACCGCCCATCCTCTCAGGGAGAGAGGGCGTCTTTCTCTCTGCTTGGTACAGTATATTGGGAAAAAAACATTTTATGTGTTTGTAATGCAGGCAGCCTGGATTCGCTCCTGCCCTTCTCTCTAAGTACCGGCTGCTCCCCGGGCGCCTGATGCCGGCGAAACCGGCTCTCCTCCCTCCGGAGGCGCCGCACTGCCCTCCGGCGCCTGGCCTTCAGCCGATGCCTGGTCTGCCGCACTTTCCGCGCCTTCGCTCTGGCTCTCACCGGTTCCCGTCTCTGAAGGCTGTCCTCCCGGACTGCCTCCGCCTGACGTCTCTCCCAGTTCAGCTCCGCTCGGTTCCGTACTGCCCGGCAGCCTTTCCGGATAGCTCACACCCTCATCGATAAATTCCTCATCGTAGACAGGGTAGGTTTCTCCGTCTGCGTTGGTCGGCACCTCCGTACTCTCCGCCTCGCCTTCCTCCGGCTCCTGGCTGATAATTCCCTCCGGAAGCTCCGCCATCTCCTCATCGGCAGGCGCTGTGTCAGAATCCGGGAATACATTCATATAAGGAAGTACCTCTGCCATAATCTTGCTGAATATCTCGCTGGCAAAGGTGGAGTGCGCCTGCTCCTTTCCCTCCAGATGCGGTGTGTCAAGCACCACATAGCAGAGTACCTGCGGGTCGTGAGCCGGTGCGTATCCGATAAAGGAAACCAGATAATTCCTGGCACTTCTCGGATACTTCTCAGCCGTTCCCGTCTTTCCGGCTATCTCATACCCTTCCACAGCTGCTGCTCCGGCAGTTCCGCCCTCACCTGACACAGTCTGGTAGAGGGCCTCATTGATAAAATCGGAGGTTTCCTGGGATACCGTTTCCCTTACCAGCAGGGGCTCCTTTTTCTCCACCACCGAGCCCTGCT
>JAHZAR010000116.1:5884-7256 GCA_019423835.1 Clostridiales bacterium
ATTGAGGATCTGCTTTACCACATGGGGCTCATAGTAGGAGCCGCCGTTAATCAGGGAAGCATAAGCTGCCGCCATCTGAATCATGGTGCAGTTATAGTTCTGTCCAAAGGAGTTGGTAGCCAGATCGGTGGGTCCCATAGTTTCAGCTGTGTAAATCAGGGTAGACGCGTCGGCCTCTCCCGGAAGATCGATCCCCGTCTTCTGCCCGAAACCGAAAATACTCTGGTATTTGGCAAAAAGCTCTGTTCCCTCCATCCGGGAAATATTCATCATGACCACGTTGCAGGACTTCATCAGTCCCTGCACGACCGACGTCGGACCGTGTCCGAACCTGGAGACGCAGTGAATATCGTATCCTCCGATGGAGAGGAAACCTCCGCAGTCAAAGCTCTCATTTCCATTGATAATATTCTCCTCCAGCGCTCCTGCCACAGTAAAGGCCTTCTGGGGAGAACCTGGCTCATAGGTATCATTGACACAGAAGTTTCTCCACAGCTTGTACCAGGCATCTGACTTTGCCTTCTCGTCCATGGCGTCTATTTCTTCCTGAGAATAGTAGGCGCTCAGATCATAGGGATTGTTCAGATCATATCGCGTGCTGGTATCCATAGCCAGAATCTCTCCGCTCTGAGGATCCATCACAATGACTGCCGCCACATTGCTTCCAATTCCAGCCTGCCACTCGTCAATGTATTTTTCACAGATTTTCTGAATATTGAGGTCAATGGTAGACACCACTGTATTGCCGTTCTCTGCAGGCTTGATCACTCGTTCCAGGTTGGAATCGTCCGTCAGATAGCCGTACTCACGGCCATTGTTTCCAATCAGCTCGCTGTTATAGTACTGTTCAATACCTCCTGAGCCGGCGCTTCCATCCTTCTGGGCAAAGCCGATCACATTGCAGGCAGTGGCGCCGTTTGGATACACCCTTCGGTACTCATCTTCAAACCACACGCCCAGGATCTTTTTTGCCTCGCTGTTTTTTTTGAATGCTTCGTTTCTCTCTCTGGAGGCAGTCTCAAACTTTTCCTTTTCCTCAAAGGTCATCTGCTTCCTGTAGCGGATATAGGAGCTGTCCTTTCTTCCTGTGATAGTTTCCCTCAGATCAGCAGTGTCGAAGCCGAAGCATTCATTTAAAAGCTGAATGGTCGGCTCCACACACTCATTCCTATCGTCGGAGTACATCTGCCTCGGATCCAGAATCAGCGTGTAAACCTTCTCGCTGGTAGCCAGATAGGAACCATTCCGATCCACAATGTCTCCGCGTCTGTAGGGGATCGTTCTGCTCTCATAATCCTGGTGCCCCAACACCACCTGTGTGTATTCCTCGTTTTTCTTCTGGACAATCATGTAGAGAACAACGACAAGAGCA
>JAHZAR010000117.1 GCA_019423835.1 Clostridiales bacterium
ATCCATGCCCGTTCCACCGGACCAGACTCCCTGGTTACACAGCAGCCTCTGGGAGGAAAGGCACAGTTCGGCGGACAGCGTTTCGGAGAGATGGAGGTTTGGGCTCTGGAGGCCTATGGTGCATCCTACACCTTACAGGAGATCCTTACCGTTAAGTCCGATGATGTGGTAGGACGTGTGAAGACCTACGAGGCCATCATCAAGGGTGAAAACATCCCTGAGCCGGGCGTACCGGAGTCCTTCAAGGTACTCTTAAAGGAGCTTCAGTCCTTAGGTCTGGACGTGAGGGTACTGCGGGAGGACGGCTCCGAGGTAGAGCTGAGCGAGAATATCGACTACGGCGACACCGACATCCGCTCGATTCTGGAAGGCGACAGCAAGAGCTACTCACAGAACGAATCCTTCGAGAGCATGGGCTTTCAGCGTCAGGAATTCAAGGAGGACGGAGAGCTGGCCTCTGTAGAATCTGAAAGCTTTTCAGATGACTACACGGATGACTATGTGAACGATCAGGATGATTCATATTCTGACGAGGAAGAATAAATAGAAGGGAGTACCGCTCATGCCAGAGACAAATGAAACTTATGAGCCATTGACGTTTGATGCAATCAAAATCGGTTTGGCTTCCCCTGAGAAGATCCTGGAGTGGTCCCACGGCGAGGTAAAGAAGCCGGAGACAATCAACTACAGAACCTTAAAGCCTGAAAAGGACGGACTGTTCTGTGAGAGAATCTTCGGACCGAGCAAGGACTGGGAGTGCCACTGCGGCAAATATAAGAAGATCAGATACAAGGGCGTTATCTGTGACAGGTGCGGCGTCGAGGTCACAAAGGCCAGCGTCCGCAGGGAGCGCGTGGGCCATATTGCGCTCGCCGCCCCGGTCTCCCATATCTGGTACTTTAAGGGAATCCCGAGCCGTATGGGACTGATCCTGGACATTTCTCCGAGAACCCTGGAGAAGGTGCTCTACTTCGCATCCTACATCGTACTGGATCCGGGAAAAACCAGCCTGCAGTTCAAGCAGGTTCTCTCCGAGAAAGAGTATCGCGACGCGGTGGAGAACTTCGGCTACGGCAGCTTCCGCGTGGGAATGGGAGCTGAGGCGATCCAGGAGCTGTTAAAGGGAATTGATCTTGAGAAGGATTCCGAGGATCTGAGAAAACAGCTTAAGGATGCCACTGGCCAGAAGAGAGCCAGAATCATCAAGAGGCTTGAGGTAGTGGAGGCCTTCAGAAACTCCGGAAACAAGCCGGAGTGGATGATTATGACCGTTATCCCGGTAATTCCGCCGGATATCCGTCCCATGGTACAGCTGGACGGAGGCCGTTTCGCCACATCCGACTTAAATGATTTATACAGAAGAATTATCAACAGAAACAACCGTCTTGCAAGACTTCTGGAGCTTGGAGCCCCGGACATTATCGTGAGAAACGAGAAGAGGATGCTGCAGGAGGCCGTGGATGCCCTTATCGACAACGGACGCCGCGGACGCCCTGTAACCGGTCCTGGAAACAGAGCCTTAAAGTCCCTCTCCGATATGTTAAAGGGCAAGCAGGGACGTTTCCGCCAGAACCTGCTCGGAAAGCGAGTGGACTACTCCGGACGTTCCGTTATCGTCGTTGGACCGGAGCTGAAGATCTACCAGTGCGGTCTTCCGAAGGAGATGGCCATTGAGCTCTTTAAGCCGTTCGTCATGAAGGAGCTGGTTGCAAAGCAGTACGCTCCGAACATTAAGAACGCGAAAAAGATGGTAGAGCGCCTTCAGCCGGCAGTGTGGGATGTGCTGGAGGACGTAATTAAAGAGCATCCGGTTATGTTAAACCGCGCTCCTACCCTGCACAGACTGGGTATCCAGGCATTCGAGCCGATTCTGGTAGAGGGCAAGGCGATTAAGCTGCACCCGCTGGTATGTACCGCCTTCAACGCGGACTTCGACGGCGACCAGATGGCTGTTCACCTTCCGCTGTCCGTAGAGGCGCAGGCAGAGTGCCGCTTCCTCCTTCTGTCTCCGAACAACCTGTTAAAGCCTTCCGACGGAGGCCCTGTGGCCGTTCCTTCCCAGGATATGGTTCTCGGTATCTACTACCTGACTCAGGAGAGACCGGGCGTAAAGGGAGAGGGCATGGCCTTCAAGAACGTGAACGAGGCCATTCTTGCCTATGAGAACAAGGAGGTAACACTTCACTCCAAGGTAAAGGTGAGAATGACAAGGGAGATGCCGGACGGAACTGTCAGGACGGGAATGGTAGAGTCCACCGTGGGACGTTTTATCTTTAACGAGATCATCCCTCAGGATCTGGGCTTTGTGGACAGAAGCATTGAGGGCAATGAGCTGAAGCTGGAGGTTGACTTCCACGTAGGAAAGAAACAGCTGAAGCAGATCCTGGAGAAGGTTATCAATACCCACGGGGCTACCCAGACGGCGATCACCCTGGACGACATCAAGGCCATCGGCTACAAGTACTCCACAAAGGCCGCCATGACCGTATCCGTATCCGATATGACTGTGCCTGCAAGCAAGCCGAAGCTCATTGCCGACGCGCAGGCAACCGTTGACAGAATTGCAAAGAACTTCCGCCGCGGTCTTATCACCGAGGAGGAGAGATATAAAGAGGTTATCGAGACCTGGAAGGCGACAGACGACCAGCTTACTCATGACCTGCTGACAGGACTGGACGCATACAACAACATCTTCATGATGGCTGACTCTGGTGCCCGTGGTTCCGATAAGCAGATCAAGCAGCTGGCAGGTATGCGAGGCCTGATGGCAGATACGACGGGACACACCATCGAGCTTCCTATCAAGTCCAACTTCCGTGAAGGTCTTGACGTACTGGAGTACTTCATCTCCGCTCACGGAGCCCGTAAGGGACTTTCCGATACGGCTCTGCGTACAGCCGACTCCGGTTACCTGACCAGACGTCTTGTCGACGTTTCACAGGATCTGATTGTCCGCGAGGACGACTGCTGTGCCGGCAAGGGCGAGATCCCATACATGGAGATCAAGGGCTTTACTGACGGACAGGAGACCATCGAGAGCCTCCAGGAGCGCATCACAGGCCGTTTCATTGCCGAGGATATCGTGGATCCGGATACAGGTGAGATCGTGATCAAGGCGAACCATATGTGTACGCCGAAGCGGGCTGCCGTTGTTATGAAGGCCCTTGAGAAGCAGGGCAGAAACTCTGTGAAGATCCGTACCGTGTTAACCTTTAAGTCCCACATCGGTGTCTGCGCGAAGTGCTACGGCGCCAACATGGCTACAGGGCAGCCTGTGCAGGTAGGCGAGGCTGTCGGAATTATCGCTGCACAGTCCATCGGTGAGCCTGGTACACAGCTTACCATGCGTACCTTCCATACGGGCGGCGTGGCCGGCGGCGATATCACACAGGGTCTTCCCCGTGTCGAGGAGCTTTTCGAGGCCCGTAAGCCGAAGGGACTTGCGATCATCGCCGAGTTCGGCGGCGTGGCTACTATCAAGGATACGAAGAAGAAGCGCGAGATCATTATTACGGACAACGAGACAGGAAACTCCAAGACTTACCTGATCCCTTACGGATCCCGAATCAAGATTCAGGACGGCGCAGTGCTTGAGGCAGGCGACGAGCTGACAGAGGGTAGTGTAAATCCGCACGACATCCTGAAGATTAAGGGTGTGCGTGCTGTACAGGATTACATGATCCAGGAGGTACAGAGAGTTTACCGCTTACAGGGCGTGGAGATCAACGATAAGCATATCGAGATGATTGTGCGCCAGATGTTAAAGAAGATCAAGGTTGAGGAGAGCGGCGATTCCGACGTTCTTCCGGGAACCTCCATGAATATTCTGGAGTTCAACGATATGAACGAGGCCCTGATCGCAGAGGGCAAGGAGCCGGCAGTGGGCCGCCAGGTTATGCTGGGTATCACAAAGGCTTCCCTTGCAACAGATTCCTTCTTATCCGCTGCCTCCTTCCAGGAGACCACGAAGGTTCTGACAGAGGCGGCTATCAACGGCAAGGTGGATAACCTGATCGGTCTGAAGGAGAATGTTCTGATCGGTAAGCTGATCCCGGCCGGAACCGGTATGAAGAGATACCGTTCCATCAAGCTGAGCACCGACGGCGAGGAGCTTGAGGCGTCTATGCGCGGGGAGGAAGCCGGCGTTTCCCAGGAGTATCCCGAGAGCGGAGAGTTAGACGAGGCAGAGCAGATCGTATTAAATGAAGATGAACTGAGCGAGGAGTAGCAAAAACAGTGTCCGGCGGTCTGCCGGGCACGTTAGTCAGGCTCAGAGAACAACAGGGAGTGCCCGAAGCCGTTTCCGGCTTCGGGCACTCCTTTTTCTGTAGAAATGCAGGCTGCGCAGGGTGAAAAGAAAATGAAAAGAACTCTTTTCGTAAGAAAATTGACAGCCGAAGAACAGAATTTCTGTGATATAATGAGAGTATTTCATGAGGTTTTTGAGTTCAGACAGTATTGTTCTGATGAGAGAGCGAGAAGGAGAGGTTCATGAGAAAGAGGTACATGATTCCGGCAGCCTGCATGGCATTCTGTGCGGTTTTGGCAGCCGGAGGGGCTGTGACAGCGGGAAATGGAAGAGAGAGCCGCGCTGCGGCGGTGCAGAGACAGGCGGAGGAGGAAGTGCTGACGTCCGGAAAGGGGCAGGAGGCAGCCCGGACAATGGCCAGCGCTTATGAGAGCCAGGGCATGACAGCCAGAAACGACACGGTGACCGTCACGGCCGATGCCCTCCGTCTGCGCACCTCCCCGGATACAGAGGGGAACAATATAAAGGGCACAGTTCCGGGAGGCACAGTTCTGGAGCGGCTTTACGAGGGAAACGGATGGAGTGTGGTGAGGACGGAGAGCGGAGAATTTTATGTATCCTCCGCGTACCTGGCAGAGAGGGAGAAAGGCGGACAGCCGGAAAAAACAGAGAGCAAAGAACAGGGCGGAACCGCAGCTTATCTGCAGGACAGGACAGAGGTGGGGCTTAACAGCAGCTTCCAGTATGCTGAATTTTCCAGGATAAACAGCGGAAAGGCCGTCCTCTATAAGAGCACAGCGGAAAACAGAAAGAACAGGACTATTGGCCTGAATGCAGGCCACGGCACAGCCGGAGGAGGCAGTGTGAAGACTCTGTGCCACCCGGACGGAAGCGCCAAGGTGACGGGAGGCACTACTGCATCAGGCGCCACAACCGCCGCTGCGGTGTCGGCCGGCATGACATTTGCAGACGGCACACCGGAGGCTGCAGTGACTCTCCGGATGGCGCAGATCCTGAAGGAACGCCTGCTGGCGGAGGGATACGATGTGCTGATGATCCGGGACGGGGAAGATGTGCAGCTGGATAATATTGCCCGTACAGTGCTTGCGAACCATTATGCAGACTGTCATATTTCTCTGCACTGGGATTCCACCTCCAATGATAAGGGCTGCTTCTTTATGAGCGTCCCCTCCAATGAGAGATACCGCTCCATGGAGCCGGTGGCCTCTCACTGGCAGCAGCACAACAGCCTGGGCGAGGCTCTGGTAGAGGGGCTGCGCGGCGCCGGAAATAAAATTTTTTCCAGCGGAGCCATGGAGATGGATCTGACACAGACCTCCTATTCTACTGTGCCAAGTGTGGATATTGAGCTGGGAGATAAAGGCTCCAGCCACTCTGAGGATACGCTGAACCGCCTGGCTGACGGGCTGACAGCCGGCATTCATTCCTACTTTGGTTTTTAGGGGGAAAGCGCTGGAAACGCTTGTCGGGAGCAGCTGTGATGGAACCGGCAGAGCCACCTGCGGCGGCCTGCAGAATGGAGAGGAAATGAGAGGAGAAGAGCGATGAAAATTACAGTGTTAGCCGGAAGTCCTCATAGAAACGGGACGACTTCCGTTCTGGTAAAGGCATTTACAGAAGGAGCTGAGGAGGCGGGGAATGAGGTTACCTGCCTGAATCTGGCCTCCATGAATATCCGTCCGTGTCTGGGATGTGACTACTGCCGGAAGCATGGGGGAGTCTGTGTTCACAAGGACAATATGAACGTGGTGAGGGAGGCAGTCAGTCAGGCGGATCTGGTGGCATTTGTGACGCCCCTCTACTATTTCGGAATGTCCGCACAGCTGAAAACAGCCATCGATCGCTTTTATGCGTTTAATGAGGAACTGAGGGGCAGCGCCAAAAAGGCCTGCATGCTGGCCGCCTGTGCAGATGACAAATCCGCTGTGGAGGCGCTGAAGGCCCACTACCATGCAGTCTGTCAGTATCTCAGATGGGAGGATGCCGGAGCGGTGTACGCTGCCGACTGTGCAGTTCCGGAGGAAATTGAAAAGAGCCGCTACCCGGAGGAGGCCAGAAACCTGGGCAGGAGCATCGGGTAGCACAGGAATGGCTGCTCTGTCCTGACAGGAGAATCTCCCCGGTCGGAAACATATTTTTATCTCCCTGTACATACCTTAGAATTAGCTGAAAACAGTTACAGAAAAAGCCAGTGAATGGTATGGAGGGGTGACGTGTGAACGACAGGAATACAGAGGTTCTGGAACAGTATGAGATGGAGGTAAGCTCCGCAAGGAGAGGCCGCGGCGCCTGGATATGCGAAACTGACAGGGGACTTAAGCTCCTCCGGGAGTACAAGGGGACGAAAAAGAGGCTTGAGTTTGAGGAAGAGGTTTTGAATGTTCTGAAGAACGAGGGGCTTACTCAGGTGGATCAGTATGTGAGAAACCGGGAGGGGGAGCTTCAGTCAGTGGGGCAGGACGGATTGAGATATATTGTCAAGGACTGGTTTTCGGAGAGAGAATGTGATGTCAGGGATGAGCCGGAAATCCTGCGCGCTGTTGCCCAGATTGCCCGGCTTCACCGGATTTTAAGAGGAGTGGCGGTGCGGGAGGAGTGGAATCTGGGTTCGATTCTGTCTGAGCCCATGGAGGAGGAGATGAAGCGCCACAACCGAGAGCTTCGCAGGGCCAGGAGCTTTATCAGTGCCAGAAGGGGAAAGTCAGACTTTGAGCTGTGTGTGATTGGAAACTTCAGCCTGTTCTTTGATCAGGCCCTTGAGGCTCAGAGAGGGCTTGAGAGGATGACCTGGGAGGGACGGGAGCCGGAGCATTATCTCTGCCATGGAGAGCTGAATCAGCACCACATACTGATGGGAGAACAGGACACTCCGATCATCGAGTTTAACCGTATGCATCTGGGCGTTCAGGCGGCAGATCTGTACCATTTTATCAGAAAGGCAAAGGAAAAGCACAGC
>JAHZAR010000118.1 GCA_019423835.1 Clostridiales bacterium
TTAGGCGTTGCAAAGATCAATGTAAATACAGAGTGCCAGTTAGCATTCGCTGATGCAACCCGCAAATATATAGAAGCAGGCAAAGACCTTGAGGGCAAGGGATTCGATCCCCGTAAGCTCCTTGCTCCTGGCACAGAGGCAATCAAGGCGACAGTAAAAGAGAAGATGGAATTATTCGGTTCCGTTGGAAGAGCTTAAGCTGTCCCTCAGGTGAGATAAGCCAGCCTGCCCGGACTTCTGCGCGCAAAAGCAGAAAAATCCGGGCAGGCGGGCTTATTTTCTTTCCTAAATATTATGCTGGACTGTCTGTTTCAGGAATTTTTATACAGAGAACTGGCATATGGAAAAGAAAGACAATCTCCAGGGCAGCCGCCAAGGGACGGCCCTGATGATTTGGCAAATAATAAATTGGAGGAATATTCAGATGAGCAGCATCACAAATGTATCCGAGATTTTCGGAAAGAATGTATTCAATGATTCCGTGATGAGAGAACGCCTTCCTAAGAATGTCTATTTAAAGCTGAAAAAGACCATTGAAGACGGAACGGAACTGGATCCATCCATTGCGGATGTGGTGGCCCATGCAATGAAGGAATGGGCTATTGAGCGGGGGGCTACCCATTTTTCACACTGGTTCCAGCCGCTGACAGGAATTACAGCTGAGAAACATGACTCCTTTATCTCTGTGCCTGGAAGCGACGGGCGGGTCATTATGGAGTTTTCCGGAAAAGAACTGATCAAAGGCGAGCCGGATGCCTCTTCCTTCCCATCCGGCGGTCTGCGCTCTACCTTTGAGGCCAGAGGCTACACTACCTGGGACTGTACGTCGCCGGCATTTCTGAGGGAGGACACCTGGGGAGTGACTCTCTACATACCGACAGCCTTCTGCTCCTACCGGGGGGAGGCTCTTGACAAGAAAACGCCTCTTCTGCGCTCCATGCAGGCGATCAATGAACAGTCTCTGAGAATCCTGCGTCTGTTTGGAAATACAACCTCCAAGCGGGTAATCCCCTATGTAGGACCGGAGCAGGAGTATTTTCTGGTCGATAAGGAGAAATATCTTCAGAGAAAGGATCTGATCTATGCAGGCCGCACTCTGTTTGGCGCTATGCCGCCAAAAGGACAGGAGATGGATGATCATTACTTTGGAAGCATCCGTCCAAGAGTCGGCGCCTTTATGAAGGAAGTAAATGAGGAGATGTGGCGGCTTGGCGTAACAGCCAAAACCCAGCACAATGAGGCTGCTCCGGCACAGCACGAGCTGGCTCCCATCTATACACAGGTAAATGTGGCTGTGGATCACAACCAGATGATGATGGAGGCATTAAAGAGGATTGCCGGTCATCATGGGCTGACCTGCCTGCTTCATGAGAAGCCCTTTGCCGGAGTGAATGGCTCAGGAAAGCATAACAACTGGTCGCTGTCCACAGACGACGGGATCAATCTGTTAAATCCCGGAGATACGCCTCACGACAACATGCAGTTCCTGCTTGTGCTGGCATGTATTATGAAGGCTGTGGATGTACATGCAGATCTGCTCAGGGAGTCCACGGCAGTGCCAGGAAATGATCACCGCCTGGGAGCCGCAGAGGCTCCGCCGGCAATTATCTCCATTTTCCTTGGAGAGCAGTTGGAGGATGTTGTAGAACAGCTCTGCAGCACAGGAGAGGCTACTCATACCAAACAGGGAGACCGTCTGAGCACGGGAGTTGCCACACTGCCTAATTTCGTGAAGGATGCGACAGACAGAAACAGAACCTCGCCATTTGCCTTTACAGGAAACAAATTCGAGTTCCGAATGGTGGGCTCCTCGGATTCCGTATCCTCCCCAAACGTAGTCCTCAATACGATTGTGGCAGAGGCCTTTAAAGAGGCTGCCGACGAACTGGAGAAAGCCGATGATTTTGATATGGCGCTGCATGATTTTATCAAACGCACCATGTCCGAACACAGGAGAATTATTTTCAGCGGAAACGGTTATTCAGAGGAGTGGGTAAAAGAGGCAGAGCGCCGCGGACTTCCGAATCTCAAGTGTGGGATTGATTCAGTCGATTCTCTGATCACAGATAAGGCCATCCGTCTTTTTGAAAACTTTGGCGTATATACAAGGGCAGAGCTGGAGTCCAGAGCTGAGATTGAGTATGAGTCCTATGCCAAGACCGTAAATATTGAGGCCAGAACCATGATCGACATGGCAGGAAAGCAGATTATTCCTGCAGTGATCCGCTACACGACAAATCTGGCTGCGTCCCTGACTGCTGTGCAGACAGCCTGTCCTGAAGCGGACACTAGTGTGCAGAAGGAGCTTCTCCTGGAAGCATCCGATTTGCTGTCCGATATGAAAACTGCTCTTGCCAGGCTGACAGAGGAAACAGAAAAGGCTGCGAAAGTAGAAGGAAATAAAGAGAGAGCCTACGCCTACCATGATATTGTGACGGTGGCGATGGAGGATCTCCGCCGTCCTGCAGACAGGCTGGAAATGATCGTAGACAAGGAGCTTTGGCCGATGCCAAGCTACGGAGATCTGATCTTTGAGGTATAGGCTCAGGCCATAAATCAGAGAAAAGAAATATTGAAAAGAGGGCCATCCGGCATCAGGAGAAATATTTCTGATGCCGGACGGCCCTTTTCATGCTCAATTTGCCTGCTGACCGAATGGGAAGATGCAGATATTATCTTCCGGGGCCTCCTGTCAGGCCTGGCTCAATTGTATAGTAATCATTGGAATCAGAGCCTCCGGAGCCTGGACGTGAAGAACCAGAGGATATGTTCCCAGGTGCGCTGCCTGGGGCACTGGAAGTTCCGGAACCGCCTGGAGCGCTGCCTCCCGGAGTGCTGCCCGGAGAGCCTGAATTCCCGGCACTGCCGGAGCCTCCTGGATTTCCTGGATAAGTCTGGCCGCTGTTTCCAGAGGGCCCGCTTCCGGAAGGCTCACTTCCAGCCGATGAATTTCCGCTGCCGGAAGTTCCCGTTCCGGAACTGGAGGAGACTGATCCTGGGTCTGCGGCTGTCACACCGCTCATGGAGTTCGTTTCATTCTGGCAGACGCCGTTTTTGGCAAAGGTGTAGGTTACATTACTGATAACTCTGGAGCAGTCAGAGGCCATTACGCCTGTGGAGGGATCGAGGTAATAATACTTTCCGTCCTCCTTCAGCCATCCCTTTACCATATGGCCGCTGCTGTTGAAATAGTACCAGTTATTGTCAACCTGCCGCCATCCCCGGCTCATGCGGCCGGAATTGGTGCTCATATAATAGCGGTTTCCGGCATTATCATCGAGCCATCCGGTGAGCATGCGGCCGTCAGTGTACAGATAATAATACTCATTTCCGATTTTCTGCCATCCTGTCAGCATTTTCCCGTCCTGGCCGAGATAATACCAGAGGCCTTTCACCTGCTGCCACCCCGTGCGCATTTTTCCGTCCTCACCCAGATAGTACCAGCTTCCGTCGATCTGCTGCCATCCCACCCGGAGTTTTCCCTCAGAATTTAAGAAATACCAGCCTCCGTCGATCTGCTGCCAGCCTGTTTTCATCTTTCCGTCACCGGCAAGATAGTAGTACCGTCCGTCAACCAGCCTCCATCCCACAGCCATTTTCCCGTCTGTGCCGAAGTAGTACCAGTCTCCATCCATTTCCTTCCAGCCGGTAGCCATCTTTCCGTCCGTTCCGATAAAATAGCGGGAACCTTCAATGTCAGCCCATCCGCGGAGCAGTTCTCCGTTGGGATTGAAATAATACCAGGCATCATCCATATTTCGCCAGCCTGTAGCCATGGAACCATCACTCTTCATATAGTAGTAGGTATCACCGGATTTCAGCAATCCGGTCATCATGGCTCCGTCTGTCCCGAGATAGAACCATTTTCCGTCAACCTGCTGCCAGCCGTAGGCCAGAGCACCGTCCTCCTTCAGATAATACCATTTAGAGTTAGACGGATCGCGAAACCATCCCACTGTCATTTTACCGGAGGATTCGTCGAGATGGAAATAGTTTCCGCCCAGCTGCATCCAGCCCTTTCGGGGAGTTCCATCCTCTCCCATGTAGTACCATCCGTTTCCGTCATTGATCCATCCCTTCTGCATTTTGTAGTCTTTATAGTAATACCAGTTTCCGCCGATATTTCTCCACTGGTTTGCCGGAATCAGGGAAGAAAAATCCTTGTAGGCAAAGTTAATGTCTACATTGCCGGAGATTCCGGAGACACTTCCGCTGTTGGTAGCCTGCCACATGGCAGCTTTGGAGTAGGAGTGGCGCACATCGTACCGGGCAACCCAGACGTCATAGGACACGGCGTTCATGTCAATTTTATTGGTGAGCCAGTAGTCATTGGCGTAGACCATGGGATAATAGCCTGCATCCCGAATCTTCCTGCAGAAAGCATTGATCACGGCACTGAGGGAAGAAGGAGAGAGTGCGCTCATCTCCGAGGACTCCACATCGAAAACGACAGGATAGGAGATGGGATAGTCCTTAATCAGATTCAGAACAAAATCAGCCTCCTGTTCAGCCATCTGCGTGGTTGTGGCATAGGAGTAAATATAAGCGCCAACCTTCAGCCCTGCATCAGCGGCGCTGGCAGCATTGGACTGAAAAAAAGGATCCACCGCATTATTGTATCTGGTTCCAAGCATGACAAACTGAATGTCATCGGCAGCTACCGCATTCCAGTTAATGCTCTGCTGCCAGTGAGAGACATCAATCCCTCTGGCGGCCACTCCGGCAATGGCAGTTCCCGCGCTGTCTGTATAGACACCGTTCACTTTTGTCCAGGCCGCAAATGCGCTTATGGCCGGGTGCAGCGAGAGCGCCCCCAGCAGGCAGGCAAGCCCGATGATTTGCAGCCGCTTCCTTTGTATCATAAAAACTCCTCCTGTGTAATTGTCTCAATCGAATAATCCATTTTATCCCATTGTAGCATAAAAATATGCTGTGTGTATAGATGTGCTGAAACTGTTTCAGATAACCGGACAGGAACATATTCACAGCATATTTTATATCCTGGTACATCTATGCCGGGGCAAATGCTGCAGTAGAAATATTGGATCCTGAGAGCTTCAGAGCTGCTCTAATCGGTAAGCGCACCCAGCTGCTGCAGTTTCTTATAATAGAGCTTCGCATAGCGGTACATAATTAAGGTATATTCGCCAAACTCCTCTCCCAGGCTGCTCTTGAAAACTGCCCAGAGGCACCAGAGAAAACCACCCAGAGCCGCGCAGGCATAGATGACAAAGCGTTCTTCCCTGTCGGGAGAGCGGTTCAGGTACAGCTCAATCAGATGATCCATTTCTTCCTCATTATAATAGGAATAGATACCGCACATGGCAATGTCGATCAGAGGGTCGTGCATGCCCGCATATTCCCAGTCAATGATTTTGCCGGAGCCATCCGGGAGAATCAGAAAATTGTCCGGAACACAGTCAATGTGGGAGAGACACGGAGGTCTGTCCGTGAGATCAAGAAGATCCAAAAGGCGGTTCATGTGACCGCGCACCTCAGAGTAATCCTCAAACAGCATTCGTTCCCTGCCCCGGCACAGGCTCTCATAAAAATCGATCCGCTCCCGCAGAGAGAAGGAGTGGGGAACCGACAGGCCGGATTCGTGGAGTCTGTGAAGTTCCTTCATGAAGAGCTTCATGTCTTCCTCGCTGTGGGGATCCGCATTGCGTGCCCCCTCATAGTAATGGGCGATTTTATATCCGGTCTTCCCATCAAAATAGACAATATCCTCTGTCATGTGAAGAGGATTGACAGCGCGGTAAACGGCCTCTTCCTGTCTCCGGTTGATCAGATGCTCTGTCCCCGGCCCTGGAATGCGGCAGATGTAATGCTTTCCATGAAGCTCAAACAGAAACGATTTATTTGTCATTCCTGCCTTGAGACAGCGGATATTGGTAATCTCCTCCTCCGGTACCTTGAAAACTCTGGAAATGAGAGCAAGGGCCTCATTATCAGAGTGATTCTGATATTTGGGATCAAACTGCCGGAGCTCCTCCAGATTTTCAAATTCATAGACCTGATTCCCGGGCTGCGGGTTGGAAAAAAGGGAAAGTTCCTGCAGATGCTCCATGAGAGCATTTACCCAGTAGAACTGTTCGGTGCCGGGCCGGTGATAATACTCTTCTATAATAGGAAGAAACTCCTCCGAAAATTCCCGGGAGAAGAAAGCAGGCCCATATAAGGCATAGGAATCATGGCCTCCCACGGAAATCGATGTAATCCGCCCCTTCTTATTGGTTTTTACGCACCATTCAGAGGTATTTCCCTCCATATAGGAAGTAGAATACCAGGCTCCGCACTCATAGGCGTGGAACATATTGTCCCTGAGCCAGTTGTCTGAGGAGAGGATATACATGTTCTTTCCCCGCAGAATCTCTCTGGCGTGATAGAGGGTGGCCAGATTGTTCTTGGAAGAATACTCGGAATTATAGAGGAGCTTAACCTGATATTTGTCAATCAGATAGTCGAATTTTTCCTTCAGGTACCCCACTGCAATGGTGATATCCGTGATGCCGGCAGAGTGGAGCTGCTTGATCTGCCGTTCAATCATCCGCTCCCCGAACACCTCAAGAAGTCCCTTGGGCATTTCAAAGGTGAGAGGCACGAAGCGGGAGCCGAAGCCTGCCGCCATGATTAATGCCCCATCTACCTTATAAGGAAGCAGCAGTGCCATTCCCTTCTCTGTCAATGCATAATGATTCACTTCAGAATCTACTGTAACCAGCTCCTGGGCCAGACAGTCATTCACCAGTCTGTTGGCTGTTCCGAGGGAAATATCCAGCCGCTTCGCTAAATCCCTCTGTGTAATATCAGGTTGTTCCAGAATATTTCTGCAAATCAATCCATATCGATCCATAATACCTGCTTTCCGGCTGCTGTTCAAAAAACAGCCTTATATAATTAAATATGAACATTATACCATGAAACCGGTAAAAGTACAGCTCAAATCTTAATATTGTATTGATATTAGTACAATTTTTGATTAATTTTTTGGTTCTGTAATGATTCTGTAAGAAAATGCACAGAGAAATGTTATTGTATTTTAGGTTAAGGTGTATTATGATATGAGTGTATCGGAGGTGAGGCACTTCTGATGGGGAACTCATACATAATAACAAAAGAATCAATGAAAAAAAGTTTATTTTTTTGTTAAAAAACTATTGATAATTTCCCTTATCCGAAGTATAATAGCCACGTAATG
>JAHZAR010000119.1:0-2847 GCA_019423835.1 Clostridiales bacterium
CTCACCTCAAAAAAATCCACATCCACATGACCAGTAATTCCCACTGCCCTCGTGATAATATTTTTCTGTTCCCTGTACGCGGCGCTTCCCCGGTTCATCTGCCCCAGGGAAACCATCTCCTCCACATAGGAGTGATCCCTTGTCACCTGGCGGATTCCCTCTCTCTCAATCAGATAAAGGCGGCTGTCCCCCACGTTGGCCACATAGAGGGTAGAGCCCTCTATGGTAGCTGCCACCAGCGTGGTTCCCATTCCGCTCAGGCTCTGATCCGCCAGAGCTGCTTCATAGATTTTCCGGTTGGCCTCGGCAATGCCGTTATTCAAAGCCTCCACTGCCGTCTGGTCGCCGCAGTTTCTTATGTAGTCTGTCAGGCTGTCAATGAGAAGCCTGGAAGCCCGGTCACCGGCTCTGTGGCCGCCCATGCCGTCTGCAACGATAAACAAATTTGAGAGTGGTCCAATCGGTTCCGTTGTGGCAAAGCGCGAATCCTGATTCACTGACCGCACCCGCCCGATGTCCGTCAAAGCGCAGGCTTTCATCTTCCTTACGTCCTTTCCTTCTCAATATAGCTTTTGCGGAGCTGCCCGCAGGCCCCGTCAATGTCACGGCCCATCTCCCGGCGCACCGTGACATTGATGCCCCGCCTTTCCAGATAATTCTTAAAATCCTCTATGGCTCTCCGGTCAGACTGCTTAAAATCTCTCTCCTTGATCGGGTTGACCGGAATCAGATTCACATGGCCATGCTGGTCTTTTATAAGGTCTGCCAGAGCCCTGGCCTCATCCAGATTGTCATTGACTCCTTTTACAAGGCTGTACTCGAAGGTCAGCCTCCTGCCCGTCTTCTCAAAGTAGTAACGGCAGGCATCCAGCACCTCCCTGAGGGCATAGCTCCTTGCCACAGGCATCAGGGTCTTCCGCACCTCGTCGTTCGGCGCGTGAAGAGACAGAGCCAGCGTCACCTGCAGCCCTTCCTCGGCAAACTGGCGGATGCGCGGCACAATGCCGCAGGTGGAAACAGTCACATTTCTCTGGCTGATATTCAGACCGTTCTCATCGGTCAGAAGATGGATAAAGCGGATCAGACTGTCGTAATTGTCCATGGGCTCCCCTGAGCCCATCACTACCACATTGGAGACCCGCTCTCCCGTGTCCCGCTGTATCCTGTAGATCTGCTCCAGCATCTCAGAAGGCCTCAGGTTTCTCTCCAGGCCGTCCAGCGTAGATGCACAGAAACGGCAGCCCATCCTGCAGCCAACCTGGGAAGAGATGCAGACAGAATTCCCATGCCTGTAGCGCATCAGCACGCTCTCGATCACATTCCCGTCAGCGAGCTCAAACAGGTATTTTCTGGTTCCGTCCACGGCTGAGATTCGCACATCCACCGGTGTCAGGGAGGCATAAAAGCACTGCCTGCCAAGCTTCTCCCTCATGCCTTTGGAAAGGTTCGTCATCTCATCAAAGGAGGCTGCCAGCTTGACATGCATCCACTGGTAGAGCTGCTTTGCCCGAAAGGGCTTTTCGCCCATCTCCTTCAGATACGCTTCCAGCTCCGGAAGCGTCATGGACTTGATATCTGTCTCTGAAACCGTTCCGCCTCCAGACTCCTGTTTTTCGTTTTTTTGTCCTTCTCTCAGAAATCCTTCTGCTGTCAAAATTTCCTTCCTGTTCTCACTCATCTTTTCTACCTGCCCTCTGTCCATCTCAATGCAGCAGGCCTTTCACATCCTGCCGTTTACCTGCTCTCTGCCTTCCGTCTGAATACGGAGATAAAAAAGCCGTCTCCCGGGTAAAAGCCCGGAAGAAGCTGCACATACCCCTCTTTTCTCGTGTCACGGCAAAGGGTTTTTGCCAGCTCCTCCCCGATCCGCCCCGTCAGATCCACCGGCTCAAAGGGCAGGTTCTCCAGTATCCAGGCCACATTTTCCTCATTTTCCGCCCGGTCAATAGTACAGGTACTGTACACCATCGTTCCGCCGGGCCTGACATAGCGCCAGACAACCGACAGGATCTCCCTCTGGAGCCTGGCCAGCGCAAGGGTCTGCTCCCTGGTCATATTGTAGCGGATGTCCGGCTTGCGGCCCATAATTCCAAGCCCGGAGCACGGCAGATCGGCAATGAGCAGATCCGCTGTCTCCTCAGAATCTCTGTCAAATTCCAGGGCATCCTGAACCCTGGCCTCTATGTTGAAAAGTCCGGAGCGGCGGATATTATCCTCCACCAGCGCAATCTTTGACTCGCTCAGATCCCGGACCTCCACAAGCCCTGTGCCGTTCAAAAGCTCTGCAATATGAAGGCTTTTTCCTCCCGGAGCTCCGCAGACGTCAATGACATGGCTGCCCTTCTGCACTCCTGCCGCATCCCCGGCCAGTGAGGAACTGAGATCCTGTACCTGAAGAAGGCCGTCTGCAAAGGCATCCAGCCCTTCCAGGTAATCCACATTCTTTAAAAATACCACCTGATCGGAGTAGCCGCTTTCAATGATCTCCACTCCCTGAGCTCTCAGGGACTCCAGAATTTCCTCCCTGGAAGCCTGGTTCAGATTCAGCCTGACTGTGAGAGGTCTCTCTCTCAGGAAGCTCTCCGCCATCACCTGCACAGCCTTCTCTCCATATTCCGGCTCCCACTGGTCAAGAATCCACTGGGGCAGACAGTATCTGACGCTGTCGTCAGGCCAGCTTATCTCCTCTTTCTTCCGGGCAATATTTCTGAGAACTCCGTTTACAAACCCCTTGAGCCCTGAAAAGCCCCGTTTTGCCGTCAGCTTCACGGCCTCATTGCAGGCCGCTGAATCAGGAACCCGGTCCATATAGCAGATCTGGTACACTCCCATCCTGAGAATGGTGCG
>JAHZAR010000119.1:2857-6914 GCA_019423835.1 Clostridiales bacterium
AGGGGAATGGCTGAACATGACTCAATGATGAAATCTATCTGCATCAGCCGTTCCAGAGTCCCGTCTGCCACTCTCTTGATGAAGGAACGCTCCTGTTTTTCCAGATACTGGTATTTCTTCAGGGCATTCAGGAGAACCCTATGACTGTATTGTTTTTCTTCCAGCACCTCCATGAGAATGTCGGCGGCAATCTCTCTTGCATCCGGCGTTCTCTGAACGCCTCCCGTCTTTTCCTTTTCTCTCTGCTTTCTTTTTTCCGGCTTCCTGCTTCCCGGTCTAGTCATTATCTCTTCTTCCTCCAAACAGTATAATAAGGCGCAGCAGCTGGAGAATCGAACCTGCCGCTGCCGCAACATAGGTCAGGGCTGCCGCTCCCAGAACACGTCTTGTCCCGTCCACCTCATTTCCTGAAAGAATTCCTGTAGAATCCAACAGCCTGACTGCACGGGAGGATGCATTGAACTCAACCGGGAGGGTAACAAGCTGAAACAGAACTGCCAGTGAAAACAGGATAATTCCCAGCTGGACTATCGGGGAGCCGAAACCTCCGATGAGAACTCCGATCAGAATCAGCGGCCAGGAAATCTGTGAGCCGAAGTTGGCGATGGGAACCAGCGCACTTCTGAAATTTAAGGGGGCATAGCCGACTGCATGCTGGATGGCGTGACCACACTCGTGGGCTGCGACTCCTATGGCTGCCACAGAACTGGAGCTGTAGACGTCATCCGACAGATTCACCGTCTTTGTCCGGGGATCATAGTGATCCGACAGGCTGCCTGACACATGGCGGACTGTCACATCGTAAATCCCCTGGCTGTTCAAAAGTCTCTGGGCAGCCTCCGCTCCCGTCATCCCTGTCATGGAGCGCACCTTCGAATACCTGGCAAACGTGCTTTTAACCTTGGCAGACGCTGCCAATGAAAGGATTACACCAATTAAAACCAATATCATTGTTGGATCAAAAAACGGATAAAATCCATAACCATAGTACATAGATGAAAGACTCCTTTACTCAACTCAATTAATTACTGCCGTCTCCGTCTCTGCTTCTCTGGCTTTCTACTCATTTTCCCCCTATGGCTGATTATTTATCCCTGCAGCAGGTATTTCCGCCGCAGGCTTCTCTGCCGTGTGTATTCCGTCCCTTTGTCTCCTGCTCCGTATCCTTCTCACCGGGCAGCTCCCACCGGTCTCACACATCCTGTCCCTGTTCCCTGCTGAGGATCTCTCCTTCTTTCAGGGCAAATCCCCGGAGAAAGGCCGCCGCATCCATGCGCTTCTTTCCCTCAAGCTGAAGCTCCTTTACCGCCAGGGCGCCCTCTCCCGTCCTGACGAGAAAGCGGTCCTTTTCTACTTTTATAATCTGGCCGGGCTCTCCCTCAAATGTCCCCTCCAGCACATCTGCCGCCCAGAGTTTCATGGTCTTTCCGCCGTACCTTGTATAAGCGCTGGGCCACGGATTCAGCCCCCGGATCAGACGCTCGATCTGTACCGCGCTCTTTGTCCAGTCAATATTGCCCAGAGACTTATCAAGCATGCCTGCGTAGGTTGCCCCCTCCTCAGGCTGCTTTGTGCGCACAGCCGTTCCGTTCTCCAGGGCCTCAAGGGTCTTTAAGATCAGCGGCCCCCCTGCCATGGAGAGCTTTTCAAAGAGGCTTCCTCCCGTCTCATCCTCTGCCAGAGGAATCACTACCCGGTCAAGCATATCTCCCGTGTCAAGGCCCACGTCCATCATCATGGTGGTGATGCCGCTTTCCTTTTCCCCGTCAATCACTGCCCACTGGATCGGAGCAGCCCCTCTGTACTTGGGGAGCAGGGATGCGTGGATATTGACACAGCCATATTTCGGGAGCTCCAGAATCTCCTTTGGCAGAATCTGCCCGAAAGCAGCCACCACGATGGCGTCCGGGTTTATCTCTCTCAGCGTCTTTAAAAATTCTTCGTCTTTTTTTACCCTCGCCGGCTGGTAGACCGGAATCCCGTAGGAGAGAGCCTTCTCCTTCACGGGAGTCATCAGAACTGCCTTTCCTCTGCCCTTGGGCTTATCAGGCTGTGTCACCACAGCCGCCACCTCATGCCCCGCCTCTACCAGTGCCGTGAGGGCGGGAACTGCAAAATCCGGGGTTCCCATATATACAAGTTTCATACGCTTACCAACTCCTTAGCCTTTTCTCAGGTTCGGTCCGGGATTCCTCCCGTCCTGCTTCTGCTCTATTCTTCCTCGAAATCTGCATTCACATCCTCAAGCTCTCCCTCTACCTTGTCCACATAGAGGACGCCATAGAGGTGATCACATTCGTGGCAGATAGCTCTCGCAAGCAGTCCTTCTCCTTCCAGGACAAACTCCTCCATTTTTTCATTGAGAGCCTTCACCTTCACATAATCGGGCCTGGTGACGGTGCCGGATTTTCCGGGAACGCTCAGACAGCCCTCAGGTCCCGTCTGGCTTCCTGCTGTCTCAAGAATCTCCGGGTTAATCAGCACATACTGGTTTCCATCCTCCACATCAATAACCACAATCTGTTTCCTGACACCGACCTGCACAGCCGCAAGCCCCACGCCGTTTGCCTCGTACATGGTGTCAAACATGTCCTCGATAAGTTCTGCCGTGTGCGGTGTCATCTCCTTTACCGGCTTGCACTCTTTTCTGAGGATTTCATCGCCAATCGTTCTGATTTCTCTGATTGCCATATCTTCACTCTCTCCTTTTTCTGCTTTATCTCGTCTGGAACATACGTCCTACCATACATCGTACTGTACAGACACAGAGCTGAACCCAGGATTTGATTTCTGAAGGAAATCGATACATTCCCGGATCCCGTCGATTCCGCCGGATACAGGCCCAGCCTGCCCCTGTCCGGAAACGCCCATCCTGTCAGCTCCGCCGGATGTCGGATCTCCGGCGGCATAAAGCGTCTGGTCTTCCACAGTGATTTCAGAGGCAGGCAGGCGCGGATCGACTGACTGTTCTGCAGCCATTCTATCACATCGTCCTTCGGCCCCGTGCGTTTTTTTCGCCTTATGCCGATATCCGCAGGCGCCCCCCGCCGCAAGGCTCATTATATCATAATTTTGACTCTTGATATATAAAATTTTTCTGTATATATCATTAACTTTATAAACCGGCGCGTTGACTGGACCGATCAGCTGGAATGGCTCCCGGCGGCGGGCGAGAAGGTCTTTGGTCTTCCCCAGGACCTCATCGCCGAAAGCCGTTAGGATCGCCTCATCCCTGGCCATCAGGAGAATTGCCGACATCCGGCAGGCGGGCGGATAATTCATCATCCGGCGGTAGGCCATCTCCCTGCGGAAGAAGGCCTCGTAATCCTGTCTGGCCGCCGCCTCAATACTGTAGTGTTCCGGGCTGTAGGTCTGGATTACCACATTTCCTCCCCTCTCTCCCCGTCCGGCCCTCCCGGCCGCCTGCACCAGAAGCTGGAAGGTGCGCTCGGCGCAGCGGTAGTCAGGCGTGTTGAGGGACAGATCCGCCGCCATGATCCCCACTAAGGTCACATTCCTGAAATCGTGCCCCTTCACAATCATCTGGGTTCCGATCAGAATATCAGCCTCCCCGCAGGCAAAGGCCGAGAGAATCTCTTCATGGCCTCCCTTTTTCGACGTGGTATCTGCATCCATCCTGAGCACCTTTGCCCCTGGAAACAGTCTCTTCGTCATCTCCTCCAGCTTCTGGGTTCCCGTTCCGAAACCGGCAATATAAGGCGAGCCGCAGGCCGGGCATTTCTCAGGCATGGGAACGGAGTAGCCGCAGTAATGGCAGCAGAGCCTTCCGTTATTGTGAAGCGTCAGAGACACGTCGCAGTGAGGACATTTGACGGCCTCCCCACAGGAGCGGCAGGACACAAAGCTGGAGTAGCCTCTCCGGTTCATAAACAGCATTATCTGTTCCCCCCGGCTTAGCCTGTCCTCCACCAGCTCTGTCAGCCGCCTGCTGAACATGGTCTTATTTCCGGATTTCAGCTCCTCCCTCAGATCCACAGTCTCCACCTGCGGCAGGCGGCTGTTTTCCGCCGCCCGCCTGGTGAGCCTTAAAAGCCCG
>JAHZAR010000120.1 GCA_019423835.1 Clostridiales bacterium
CGTCACCAATGAAAAATGGACCGTGCTTTCGGTGGGGCGGGTGATGACCTGTGTGCTGGGGATGGTGGTCCGGAGGGAGAGAGAGATTCGCAATTTCGTGAAAACTCCCTTTTACCGCGTAATAGGAACCTTTACGGAGGATGGAATGAAGGTCAGCGCGGAGTGGCGGGCTGTCCAGGGTTCCCGGTATTTCCAGTCGCCGGTTCTCTACAGGGACAATGGCTTTAAGGAGAGGGAGAAGGCACAGGAGCTGATTGCCTGGCTGTCCGCAGAGGGCCCTGTAACGGGAACGGTTTTCTCTGTGGAAAAGAATAAGGAGACCAGGAATCCCCCCCTTCTCTACAATCTGGCAGAGCTGCAGAACGACTGCTCAAAAATGTTCAAGATAAGTCCTGACCAGACACTGAAAATTGTGCAGGAGCTGTATGAGAGGAAGCTGGTGACGTATCCAAGAACGGACGCCAGAGTCCTCTCCACGGCAGTGGCGAAGGAGATCGGGAAGAATCTTTCCGGACTGAAGGGATTTTCGCCCTGTGCCTCCTTTGCGGCCGAGGTGCTCCAGGGGACGGCCTGGAAGACCATCGCAAAGACCAGATATGTCAATGACAAACAGATTACGGATCACTATGCGATCATCCCCACCGGACAGACAGGGGCGGTGAGAAGTCTGCCGCCGCTGAATGCAAAGGTCTATGAGCTGGTTGTGAGAAGATTCTTGAGTATCTTTTATCCGCCTGCCGTATACCGGAAGTACAGTCTGGAGATTGCTGCGAAAACGGAACATTTTTTTGCAAGCTTCAAGATATTGAAGGAGCCGGGATATCTGAAGGTGGCGGACGTTTCCGGCATCAGAAAAAAGGATGAGAATGCAGAGGGCACAAAAGATACGGCCGGTGCAGCAGGTGAAAACGGCGGGGAGCCGTCAGCAGGCGACAGCCATCAGGAGGAGACGGTGATCGGGGATGAGGCCTTTGCCGCCATGCTGGAAAAGCTGAAAAAAGGCATGACTCTGGAGCTTTCCGGGCTGGCCATCAAGGAGGGGGAAACCTCGCCGCCCAAGCGGTATACCTCCGGTTCCATGATTCTGGCCATGGAAAATGCAGGCCAGCTCATAGAGGACGAGGAGCTGAGGGCGCAGATCAAGGGAAGCGGAATCGGAACCAGCGCCACCAGGGCGGAAATTCTGAAAAAGCTTATGGGCATCAGCTATCTGTCCCTGAATCACAAAACACAGGTGATTACGCCTACTCTCCTTGGAGAGCTGATCTATGAGGTGGTCAATGCCTCCATCCGCCAGCTCCTGAACCCGGAGCTGACAGCCAGCTGGGAGAAGGGGCTGACCTATGTGGCGGAGGGAAGCATCACAGAAAAGGAGTACATGGAAAAGCTGGAGCGTTTTGTGGCCGGCCGTACCTATGCGGCAGTCCACACGGCCAACCAGGCAGGCTTAAGGCGCCAGTTTGAGCTGGCGGCAGCAAGCTACAAAGGTGCAGGGCAGCCCCGCAGAAAGGGAGCCGCCAGTGCAAAGGAAGCCGAAAAAAATGTGAAAAATAGCAGAAAAAAGAGTGCAAAGACAGGAGGAACCATCAATGAAAAAAACTGAGATGACAATACAGAATCTTTACGATCTGACCCATACAATGGCAGCCCGTTACCTTTCAGGCTTTACTTATCCCTGGGAGGCTCTGGCGGGGCTGGAAGAATTCTTAAAGGAACTTGGAAATACGCTTCCGGAGGAGGAGTTTGAGAAGAGGGGAGAGAATATCTGGATTCACAGGGAGGCCAAGGTTGCCCCGACTGCCTTTTTAAACGGCCCTCTGATCGTATGCAGAGGAGCTGAGATCCGCCACTGCGCCTTTGTCCGTGGAAGCGCTCTGGTGGGAGAGGGGGCTGTGGTCGGAAATTCCACAGAGCTAAAAAATGTCATCCTGTTTGACAAGGTGCAGGTTCCCCACTACAACTATGTGGGAGACTCCATTCTGGGCTACAAATCCCACATGGGCGCCGGTTCCATTACCTCCAATGTGAAATCCGATAAGCTTCTGGTGAAAATCCATGCGGAGGACGGAGAGATTGAGACGGGAAGAAAAAAAGTCGGAGCCATGTTAGGCGATCAGGTAGAGGTGGGCTGCGGCTCTGTGTTAAATCCCGGCACGGTAATCGGCAGAGAGTCCAATATTTACCCGCTCTCCAGCGTGCGCGGCTGCGTAAATGCCAGATCCATCTACAAGAAACAGGGAGAAGTGGCAGAAAAGCGGGAGCAGTAAGCAAAGAGCCAGACAGAAACCAGAAAGAAAGGCAGAGGTGCGTTCCCCTGCCTTTCTTTGCTATTTGGTTGTTTTGCTGTTTGGCTATTTTGTTCCGAAAATCCGGTCGCCTGCATCTCCCAGTCCCGGACAGATGTAGGCATTTTCGTTCAGGCAGCGATCCACATGGCCCACATAGATCTGGATATCAGGATGGGCTTTGTGCAGGCGCTGCAAGCCTTCAGGGGCAGCGATAATGGCCATGAATTTAATGCTCTTTCCGCCGTGCTGCTTGATAAAATCCACAGCTTCCACCGCAGAGCCTCCTGTGGCCAGCATCGGATCAGTAACCACGATAATTCTCTGGTCAATAGGGTCTGGAAGCTTACAGTAGTACTCGTGAGGCTCGTGGGTAACCTCATCGCGGTAAAGGCCGATGTGTCCCACCTTGGCGGAGGGAACGAGGGCCAGAATGCCGTTTACCATCCCAAGGCCGGCCCGCAGAATCGGGACAATGGCCAGCTTCTTGCCGGCCAGCATAGGAGTCATGCATTTCTCAATCGGTGTCTCCACCTCCACATCCTCGAGAGGCAGATCCCGGAGGGCTTCGTAGCCCATGAGCATGGCAATCTCCTCTATGAGAGAACGAAATTCATTTGTTCCTGTGGCTTTGTTTCTTAAAATGGAAATCTTGTGCTGAATCAAAGGGTGGTCAAAAATTGTAACATTTTCCATGGCTCATATCTCCTTCATTCTATGTTCATTTATGATTCCAGGCCGGAAGGCTTTTTCGGGCCGCCTTTCTACTTGTTGTCCGGGCTGTACTTGATCAGAGCGTAGCTGCCCAGCTCCTGGCTGACAGGAACAGCGACGAAGATAACGCCCTGGCGTTCGAAGCTCCAGTATTCAGGATATGCATCGCTGTCTGAAAAATCCGCGGATGAGAGTTTTTTATAATAGTAGTCGGTCTCTCTTCCCCCTCCGTTTATGCAGGCCCTGACGGCTGCCTCGTCACCCTGAGGCGCCTCGGCAAAGCTGTATTCTCCGGAGGCCAGATATCCTGCAATGGTATAGGCGTCTGCATAGTCGGACAGCTGCAGGCTGGAACCATTTTCCAGATCCACAGTATTGGAATAGAAGATCCGCTCCGTGCTCCCGGAGGACTTAAGAGTCCCCTTGTAGGAGACCACAAGGCGCTTTAAGTTAGAAGATTCTATGGTAGCCTTAATATCCAGAGTGCTGCCTTCCTTTGGAAGCCCCTTGGCCTTTGCCACAGCAATGGCGTTTGTGCGGAGCATGTCGTTTATTTTCTTTTCCAGTCCGCTGTCAGAGAGGTTCGAGAGAGCCGGATACTGAATTGACACGCCTCCCTCCGTATAGGTTTCCATGGAGGTAGTGACAGAATATCTGCTACCGGAAGATTCCGACTCCGTTGTGTCCTTGTCGGTGGTCAGATCAAGGGTGCTTCCCTCTGTTGGTGTATCAGTTTCATTTTCCTGAATTTCTGCCGCTTCCGTGGTGTGCAGGCTGGAGAGATCAATGGTCTCCTTTTTTTTGCAGCCGGTGACTGCAACAGCGAGCAGAAGGGCTGCAAGGAAAAGATGTTTTCTTCGCATAGTGGTTCCTCCTTTTTGGCGGCGGAAAGCTGCCTGTTTCGCAATTCTGAAAATTCTTTCTTGCGGACATTATATCATATCCTTCGGATATGGAAGCCTCCGGCGGAATATAGCGCCCGGCTTTCAGCAGTGAATGCTGAAACCGGTTTGCGCAGGTATAATGACTGCTCTGCGGTCATTATACAATATTTTGTCGTGAAATGTCAGATATTTTCTATTAATAATTCTTAACTTTTTATAAGCAAGGCTTCTAAAAACACTTCAGATTTTATAACTGGCAATAAAAAGAGGGATGGTATATAATAAGGTCAGAAACTTTAGAAATTACCGCAAAGGGAGGATGAAAAGGTGAACAAGATCTCACTTTCTGAGGAACTCAAGAATAATGCGTACCCGGGCCGGGGAATCGTGATTGGAAGAAGCGCCGACGGCACAAAGGCAGTGGCCGCCTATTTCATTATGGGAAGAAGTGAAAACAGCAGAAACCGCGTGTTCGTGGAGGACGGGGAGGGAATCCGCACCCAGGCATTCGATCCGTCCAAGCTGACGGATCCGAGCCTGATTATTTATGCTCCCGTGCGTGTGCTGGGCAACAAGACCATTGTCACAAACGGGGATCAGACAGACACCATCTATGAGGGAATGGATCGCCAGCTCACCTTTGAGCAGTCCTTAAGGAGCCGTGAGTTTGAGCCGGATGGGCCGAATTACACTCCCCGCATATCAGGAATCATGCACATTGAGAACGGACATTACAATTTCGCCATGTCTATTTTGAAGAGCGACAATGGATGTCCCGACTCCTGCCTGCGGTATACCTTTGCTTATGAGAATCCTCTTCCGGGAGAGGGAAGGTTTATTCACACCTACATGCATGACGGCAATCCGCTCCCGAGCTTTGAGGGAGAGCCAAAGCCTGTGGAGATCCCGGATGATATGGACGCCTTCGCCGATATGCTCTGGGAGAGCTTAAATGAGGACAACAAGGTATCCCTGTTTGTCCGCTACATTGACATTGTCACAGGAGAGAAGCGAAGCAGAATTATCAATAAGAACGGAAATGTGAACGAATAGAGAAAAGAGGCGGACAATATGAAAGAATTAGAGTTAAAGTATGGCTGCAATCCGAATCAGAAGCCATCCAGAATCTTTATGGAGAACGGCGGCGAGCTTCCCATCAGAGTGCTCAGCGGCAGACCAGGCTATATCAATTTCCTGGACGCCTTTAACGGCTGGCAGCTGGTCAGAGAATTAAAGAAGGCTACAGGGCTTCCGGCAGCCACATCCTTCAAGCACGTGTCCCCTGCAGGAGCTGCTGTGGGCCTTCCCATGGATGAAACCTTAAGAAAGATTTACTGGGTGGACGATATGGGCGAGCTTTCTCCCCTTGCCTGCGCTTATGCAAGAGCCAGAGGAGCTGACCGTATGTCCTCCTTCGGCGATTTTATCTCCCTGTCGGATGTCTGCGATGGAGACACGGCAAGACTGATTAAGCGGGAGGTGTCTGACGGCGTCATCGCTCCGGGCTACACGGAGGAGGCGCTTGCGATCTTAAAGTCCAAGAAAAACGGAAATTATAATGTAATTGAGATCGATCCGGAATATGAGCCGGAGAAGATTGAGAGAAAGCAGGTGTTCGGCATCACTTTCGAGCAGGGCAGAAATGAGCTGGACATCAATAAAGAGATGTTCTCAAACATTGTGACAGAGAACAAGGAGCTTCCCGACAGTGCCAGAATTGATATGATGGTGGCGATGATCACTCTGAAATACACCCAGTCCAATTCTGTCTGCTATGTGAAGGACGGACAGGCTATCGGAATCGGGGCAGGACAGCAGTCCAGGGTACACTGTACCCGTCTGGCAGGCCAGAAGGCAGACAACTGGTTCCTCCGTCAGGCTCCTCAGGTTCTGAACCTCTCGTTTGTAGATGGAATCAAGAGGGCTGACAGGGACAATGCCATTGATGTCTACATCGGTGAGGAGTATATGGATGTGCTGGCTGAGGGGGCGTGGCAGAAGATCTTCAAGGAGAAGCCGCCGGTATTCACCAGGGAGGAAAAGCGCGCATGGCTGGACAACATGCAGGGGGTAACGCTGGGCTCCGATGCCTTCTTCCCCTTCGGCGATAATATTGAGAGAGCTTACAAGAGCGGCGTAAAGTACATTGCCCAGCCGGGCGGCTCTGTGCGGGATGACAATGTGATCGAAACCTGCAATAAGTACGGCATGGTGATGGCATTTACAGGCATCCGTCTGTTCCACCACTAGGGAGGCAGAAATCTGAATTCTGTTTCAAATGCCAGAGCGGCAGCAGCCCGGAGGGAACGGTACTCAGCTTCCGGGCTGCTCTCTGTCCGGTGGGAGAGAAGAAGAGCAGAAAAATATACAAATTGACGCAAAAATTAAAAAAACGGTTGCAATGACTTACATTTTTTGTTAAAATAGTAATGTCTTTGAGCAGCCGGCTTGTCGGAATGGCAGACGAGGAGGACTCAAAATCCTTTGGTGGCAACACCGTGTGGGTTCAAGTCCCACAGCCGGCATGATAAAAAGTCCTGAAGAGCCTTAATTTAGTAAGGAATTCAGGGCTTTTCTATTTATAAACGGAACACTTTCTAAAATGCGAAAGGGTGCGAGGAGTCATTCTTCCATGCTTTGAGAACGAATCTGAATGCTGCAAGAAGTTTTCAGCCGAAAAGGACGGGGGTGAAAAATTGAAACTGAAGGATATTCAGGTTTATCTGAATACGCTGCTGGAATCTTTTTCCAAGGTTCTGGAACTGGAGCTTACGATCTTGAGTGCGGATCCGCTGGAGCGGGTAGCAGCAACAGGAGTATGGTACCCGCTGGACAAAGTTCAGTATGAAAATGGCGTTTTGGCTTCTACTTGGCAGAACAGCTATAC
>JAHZAR010000121.1:0-4795 GCA_019423835.1 Clostridiales bacterium
ATACAAGAAAAATAGAAATATAGAACAAGAAAACTTTTGAAAGAAAAGATTCCGGAATGCTTATTTTATAGGGAAGAAGAAATAAAACGCTCTGTTCTTTCTCATACAGCACAAGTTTTTTCAGAAAAAACAGAAAGATCTACTTGTTTTTCTCTGGAATTTCTGCATGCTATACTTTTCTCAGGCTGCAGCAAAAAGAAAAACGGATGGAGCAATATTGGGCTATGGCAGAAGAGCTGCTGAGAGGAGCGTATGACCTTCACGCCCACAGTTCACCTTCTCATATCGACCGATCCGTTCATGATTACCAGATGGTTCAGCAGGCCCAGGATGCCGGTATGGCAGGGATCATGATTAAAAATCACTATGAGAGTACAGTGGGAAGAGCGGAGGCAATTAATCGAACCAAGAAATTTACAGCAAAAGCCTACGGAGGCTTGGTGCTCAACTGGCCGGCCGGCGGCCTGAATCCGTACGCAGTGCAGAGTGCACTTCAGCTGGGAGGAAGGTTTATCTGGCTTCCCACCCGCGATGCGGACAACTGCCTGAAATTTGGGGATATGCCTGGAGATTTTTTCAAGCGGGCAGGGATAAAAATCATTGACGGGCAGGGAAAACTGAGAAAAGAGATATATGAAATCTTTGAGCTGGTTCATTTTTACGGGGCTGTCCTGGCCACAGGACATGTGGGAATGGAAGAGGCTGTTCTGGTCTGCCGGGAAGGCAGAAAAAGGGGAATAAACATGGTTTTAACACATCCGGAGTGGAGAAGGACTGTAGTTCCGGCCTCTGTGCAGAGAGAACTGGCAGAACTGGGAGTGAGGATTGAAAAGAACTGGGCAAATGTGGAAGATGGAGACTGTACGCTGGAAGAGATGGCTTGGAATATAAGATGCGTCGGTCTGTCGAATGTATATCTGGCAACCGATCGGGGCCAGTCAGGAAAAGAAGTGCCGGTGGAAGGAATGAAGCGATTTATTTGTGCTCTCTTAAAAAGCGGATTTTCACCAGCAGAAATCAGAGATATGGTTCAGAAAGTTCCGGAAGAGCTGGTAGGAGAAGTCGGGTGACAAAAGTCAGGAAGGAGGAGAAAACGTGAAAAAGAAAGCGGCAGGTGCGCTGTGTCTGTTGGCTGCGGCAGCTGTTTTAATGACGGCATGTTCAAAGAGCAGGGAGGAAGAGACACAAAAAGTATTTCAGATTGGATTCACGACAGCAGCCGTGGAAAATGATCCGTACTACATTTTTGCCAAGAGCTTTTCAGACCTGGTGGAAGAGAAGAGCGAGGGAAAAATGAGGATTGATGTGATGGGAGGAGGCCAGCTTGGACAGGAAGGAGAGATGTTTACCGGAATGCAGATCGGGACAACGGATATGGCTGTCATGACCAATGCCTACGCCAGCGGTTATGTTCCGGCTTCCGGACTGTTTGATCTGCCATTTATTTTTAAAGACAGTGAGACAGCCGCCAGGATTCTGGACAGTGATATAGGTCAGTCTGTGCTGGAAGAATATGACAGATACGGTGTCAAGGCTCTTGCCTGGGGGGAGGGAGGCTTTCGGCATCTCGTGACGAAAAATAAGGCAGTAAGAAAGCCTGAAGATTTTAAGGGGCTGAAAATTCGATGTATGGAGACAGAAAGCTATATTGCGACCTATGCAGCCCTTGGAACCAATGCGGTACCCATGGCATGGTCTGAAACGATCACAGGGCTGCAGCAGGGAACCATTGACGGCCTTGATATTCCCATCAGTGTGACATATACGAACGGCTTCCCGGATATTGCCGGATATCTGAATATGACAGGCCATTTTTATTCGCCTCTGCTAATCTGTACCTCGAAAGACCTGTATGACAAGCTGACCCAGGAGGAACAGAAAATTCTGAAAGAGGCGGCGGTTGAGGCCGGTATAAAGAGCAGGGAAAATAATGCCCGGCTGGAGTCGGTGATGCTGAAGGAGATGGAAGATGCCGGCATGACGGTTGTGAGAGATGTAAAAGTTGAGGAGTTTCAGCAGATCCTTGGTTCTTTCTACACGGACCGGGCTGAAAAAATAGGAGGCACCTATGTAGCAGATCTGATGTCCGCGCTGGAAAAAGGGGCAGAATGAGAGAAAGACGGCGGGGAGCAAATGGAAAGAGGGGAGGAATAAGAGTGGAACGGGTTGAAAAAATGAAGAAGACAGTGGAACGGCTGCTGCATTTTTTAGTCTGCGCAACATTTGCAGTTTTAATATTCGCCTGTGTCCTTCAGGTGTTTACAAGATTTGTACTTAATCATTCACTTTCATGGACAGAAGAGCTGGCCAGATATGCATTTATCTGGTCCAACTTTCTGGGAGCGGCTATCTGCACACAGAAAGAATCCCATGCTGCAGTCACAGCAGTGACGGATCTGCTGCCTGCAAAGGCGCAGACGGTGCTGAAAATAGCAGTCAGCCTGATCATCATACTTGTGGCAGGCGTTTTAATCTGGTATGGATTTGAGGTGGCTTATGCCGTAAGGCTGCAGCTGAGCCCGGCGCTCAGAGTCAGTATGGCGCTGATCTATGGAGCTGCTCCAGTGTGCGGTGTGTTTGTCCTGTTTTATTCAGTTTTGAATCTTCTGCGGCAGATTCAGAGCTTCAGGGGAAAGGAGACTGGAAAATGGTAGGATTTATGTTTCTTATAATGTTGGGTCTGATTTTCATAGGTGTTCCAGTTGCATTTTCTATTCTCGGATCCGGTATCTGGTTTCTGCTGGCAACGGATATGAAGCCTCTTGCGCTTGTATGTCAGCGGGCGGTGACAGGACTTGATTCCTTTCCTCTTCTCGCCGTGCCCCTGTTTGTATTCGTCGGAGATCTGATGGATCGCGGGGGAATCTCCAAGAGAATGATCCGGTGGGCGGAAAGCCTTCTGGGATGGATGCCTGGAGGACTCGGAGTGGTTACAATTGTATCCTGCGCAGTGTTTGCAGCTCTTACAGGTTCAGGGCCGGCGACAGTGGCGGCCATTGGAAGCATTATGATTCCGTCCCTGGTAAAGAATGGATATCCTCTAAAGACGGCAGCGGGAATGGCGGCGGCAGGCGGGGCGCTGGGGCCGATTATTCCGCCCAGCATTCCCATGATCATCTATGGAGTTACCATGGGAATTTCTATCCCCCAGATGTTTGTGGCAGGAATTGTCCCCGGACTTTTTCTGGCTGTGCTGCTGATTGCGGTAAATATGATCATAGCAGTCAGAAATCCTGAAATTCTGAGACACAGGGGGACTGGCTTTTCAGTCAGAGAGGTTCTGAAAAATACCTGGTCCGCCCTGGGAGCCCTTCTGCTTCCTGTCATTATTCTCGGAGGAATTTACAGCGGAATTTTTACGCCTACTGAATCGGCAGCCGCAGGCGTGGTCTATGCGCTTTTTGTGGGAGTATTTGTATACAGGGAAATTCGGATTTCCGATATTCCCAGGGCGCTGGTAAAGTCAATGGAAACTGCGGCCATGGTTGATATCATTATCGCAGCCGCCAATCTTTTATCCTGGATTATGTCGGTAACACAGGTTTCCACGTATATTATAGGAGCTTTGTCCGGCATTATCACAAACCAGTATACGTATCTTTTGGTTCTGATGGTTCTGCTGTTTGTGGTAGGCGCCCTCATGGATACCGTGGCTGCCATTATCATTATAGCGCCGGTGATTGTTCCTATGGGGATCGAGCTTGGCCTTGATCCCCTCCATCTGGGAATGATTTTTGTGATTAATCTGGTAATCGGCTATGTGACTCCGCCATTTGGATACAACCTTTTTACGGCCGGTTCAGTGACAGGACTGAAGTTTAATGATGTCGTAAAGGGGGTTCTTCCGTTTCTTCTGATAGAAATGGCAGCAGTGATGATATTTGCCTATGTGCCGGGAATCATAACCTGGCTTCCGGAATTTCTGGGTTCCTGATAACCGCCTTCTGCCATGCCTGCTCTCCTGGAAGGCATAAAAAGTGAAATATCTGTGAAATGGTGGAAATGCTTTTTGTAATCTGTTAAGATAGAGCCATAAAAATGGCAGAGAATGAAAAACAGAACGGGATTTAGAAAGCAGAGGCGCACAGATATGGAGACACTGAAAATATTAGTGGTGGACGATGAACCCAGGATGAGGAAGCTGGTAAAGGATTTCCTGACCGTTAAGGGCTTCCAGGTGGTGGAGGCCGGAGACGGCGAGGAGGCTATAGACATTTTCTTTGAGCAGAAGGATATTGCCTTAATTCTTTTAGATGTGATGATGCCGAAAATGGATGGCTGGGAGGTGTTAAAGACAATCAGAAAGTATTCCCAGGTTCCGATTCTCATGCTGACAGCCAGAGGGGAGGAGCAGGACGAGCTGCAGGGTTTCAAACTGGGCGTTGATGAGTATATTTCAAAGCCTTTCAGCCCTAAAATTCTTGTGGCCCGAGTGGAAGCGATACTCAGAAGGAGCAGCCCGGGGACAAAAGACGTGATCGATGTGGGAGGAATCCACAAGGCAGCTCATCAGATAGAGATTGACGGGAAACCGGTGGATTTAAGCTACAAGGAATTTGAACTGATGACCTATTTTGCCGAAAACCAGGGGATCGCGCTGTCCAGGGAAAAGATTCTCAACAATGTCTGGAACTACGACTATTTCGGGGATGCCAGAACCATTGACACACATGTAAAAAAGCTCAGGAGCAAGCTGGGAGCAAAGGGAGAATACATCAAGACGATCTGGGGAATGGGCTATAAGTTTGAGGTAGAGTCATGAAGCGGCGGTCGATCCGCTGGCAGTTTACCGTTA
>JAHZAR010000121.1:4805-6708 GCA_019423835.1 Clostridiales bacterium
GCCCTTGTGATAACCGCTGTCTGGTGTACCAATAACTGGGCCCTGGAAGGCTACTACATGAATTACAAGGTGGATATTCTCGAGAAGGCCTATACAGAGATCGACAGTATTGTAAGGCGGGAGAGGGAATCCGGCTCCAGTGCGCTGGACGGCGTGGATGCTGTCCTCAATGAGGACGAGGAGGCAGCGAATTCAAATGCCAGGGAGCTGGCGGCGGTTGTGCAGGAGCTTCGCGACACATCCAACATTACCATTCTGATCTATGACAGCATCAGCAATAAAACACTTCTCTCCTCGGCGCGGGATATTGAAGTGATGCGGGAGAGAGTTCAGACCTACATTCTCGGGCAGGGGCAGATGAATCAGGAAATTCTTGCCCAGTCTGACAACTATGTGATCCAGAAATCCTTTGATCCCAGGACGAAGACCTTTTTTCTGGAAAGCTGGGGATTCTTCTCAGACAATGGAACAATATTTATTATGTCAACACCATTGGAGAGTATCCGGGAGAGTGTGCAGATTTCCAACCGCTTCCTGATGGATGTGGGGCTGGCAGCGATCGTGATCAGCGCTGTGCTTCTGTATTTTATTACAGAGAAGATCACAGCTCCGATTCAGCAGCTCTCTGTCCTGTCTGAAAAAATGTCGGATCTTGACTTCGAAGCGAAATATCAGGATACGCCTCACACGACAGAGGAGCTCAGCCGACTGGGCCACAGCATGAATGTGCTGTCAGACCGGCTCAAGGAAGCCATCAGCGAACTTAAATCAGCCAACAATGAGCTTCAGCGGGATATTGAGGAGAAGGTTCAGATTGATGAGATGCGAAAGGATTTTATTGCAAATGTCTCCCATGAGCTGAAGACACCGATTGCCCTGATTCAGGGATATGCAGAAGGCCTGACTGAGGGGATGGCAGAGGAAAAGGAGAGCCGCGATTATTACTGCAATGTTATCATGGATGAGGCAGGAAAGATGAACAAGATGGTGAAGCAGCTTCTGACCCTGACTGCTCTGGAATTCGGAAAGGATCAGACGGTGATGGAGCGGTTCAACCTGACAGAGCTGATAAGCGGAGTGATCGCGGCGTCGGGTATTCTTCTGGAGCAGAATGGAATTACAGCGGAGTTTGACCAGTCAGCACCTGTGTACGTCTGGGCAGATGAATTTAAAATTGAGGAGGTAGTGACGAACTATTTCAGCAATGCGATCCACCATGCGGAAGGAGAGAAGAAGATTATTGTAAAAATGATCCCGGAGGGAGAAAAAATCCGGGTTTCTGTATTCAATACAGGCACTCCGATTCCTGAGGAAGCTCTTCCCAATCTCTGGACCAAGTTTTACAAGGTGGACAAGGCGAGGACGAGGGCGTATGGAGGAAGCGGAATCGGCCTGTCCATTGTTAAGGCTATCATGGAAAGCCATCACCAGTCTTATGGAGTGAAAAACTGGGATAACGGAGTGGAATTCTGGTTTACAGTGGATGGAAGATAGAAGTCAGGAAAAAGGAAGTTTTTTAGTCTGGGGAAGGCCGGCAAAAAACTTCCTTTTCCGGCCCGGGAGGGGATACAGTCTGGTGAACAGATGGGACAGAAGCGGATATTACCTCTGCATTTACTCTGAATAAAAAGAAAATGGAAAAAATTGAAAAAAGTAGTTGACTTTTGTAAAAGGCTTTGCTATTATAATACTCGCCTTGAGCGACAGGGCATCAGAAAAAAACAAAAAGCCTCAAAAAAGAACAAAAAGTTCTGAAAAGTGCTTGACACAAAAGAAAAAAAGTGATAAAATCTGATGCATCGCTGAATGCGAGGAAAGTTAAAAACAAAAAGAACTTTCAAATAAAAGAAAAAAGTTGTTGACAAATACAGCGGGTTGTGATAAGATAAACGAGTTGCTGTTG
>JAHZAR010000012.1:0-22429 GCA_019423835.1 Clostridiales bacterium
ACCTGTTTTTTAAGACCATGAAGGAGGAGGGCAGGAGCTTTCGCACCCTCTCTCCGGAGGACAGGAAGGAGCTTGTGGGACGCTGTGTCTCGGCGGTGACAGCGGAGTATGGGAATACGGTGGTGTCGGCATCCTCCAGAAATGAATATCTGGGGCGCCGTGTAGAGCGGATTACAGACAGAACGGTGTGGGCCCTCACAGAACAGCTCAAGAAGGGGGATTTCGAGCCAGCCGGCTTTGAGCTTACCTTTACACCGGCAGACAATCTGAAGGCCATGAAGATTCCTGTCTCCAGGACAGAGGCCGTTCACCTTCAGGGGCGCATTGACCGGATGGATTTGTGTGAGGATGAGGACAAAATCTATGTAAAGATTATTGACTACAAGACGGGGCAGACGAAATTTGAGCTGACAGAGCTGTTCTACGGGCTTCAGATGCAGCTGGTAGTATATCTGGATGCGGCCATGGAGAAGGAGCAGAGAAAGCATCCGGACAAGCAGATCGTGCCGGCGGGAATTTTCTACTACAATATCGCGGATCCCATGGTGGAAAAGACAGAGGGCATGGATGAGGAGGAGACCCGGGAGGAAATCCTGAGGGCCCTCAGGATGAACGGACTTGTAAACAGTGATTTAGAGGCCATCTCCCATCTGGACAGAGAGATAGAGACCCAGTCTGACGTGATCCCGGTGGCTTTCAAGGCAGGGATCATTCAGGAGGCCAGATCCTCGGCAGCCAGCGAAAGGCGTTTCGCGGCCCTGACCGGGTTTATCAACCGGAAAATCCAGTCGATGGGACGGGAGATTCTGGACGGAAGGATCACGGTGGATCCCTACAAGCGGGGAGACCGCACCGCCTGCGATTACTGTCCTTATCACGGAATCTGCGGCTTTGATCTGAAGACAGAGGGCTACTCCTTCCGCCGTTTCAAGGCAATGAAGCCGGAGGCGGTCTGGGAGGAGATTGAGGCGGAGGAAGAGGAAGACAGAAACGGAGGCAGTGCAGAGTCATGGGAGTAAACTGGACAAAGGAGCAGAGGCAGGTAATTGAGAGCAGGGACAGGAATCTCCTGGTCTCAGCTGCTGCCGGGAGCGGAAAGACCGCGGTTCTGGTGGAGCGAATTATCCGGATGATCACGGACGGGGAGAGGCCAGGGGACATTGAGAGGCTGCTGGTGATGACATTTACCAAGGCGGCGGCCTCGGAGATGCGCGAGAGGATCCACGACGCCATCGAGAAGAAGCTGGAAGAAGATCCGGGCAATGAGCATCTGCAGCAGCAGGCGATTATGGTGCAGTATGCCCAGATCACCACGATTGACAGCTTCTGCCTCCATATTTTGAGGGAGCATTTTGACAGCCTGGATATTGACCCTGCGTTCCGTGTGGGAGATGAGGGCGAGATGCTTCTGCTGCGTGGGGAGGTAATGGAAGAGCTTTTGGAGGACTGGTATGGGAGACGTGATCCGGCCTTTGAAAATTTCGTGGAAACCTATGCGTCTGGAAAGGCAGACGGAGGGATAGACGATTACATCTGCCAGGTTTACAGCTTTTCCCAGAGCAATCCCTGGCCGAAGGAGTGGATAGACGAGTGCAGGAGAGAGCTGTCGGATACCTCCGTGGAGGCTCTCGACAGAACCGGGTGGATGCAGTTTTTGCTGGCAGATGTGAGGATGCAGGCATCTGAGTGGGCGGAGCAGCTTCGGGAGGCTGCCAGGCTCTGCTCAGAGGAGGACGGGCCAGGGGTCTATCTCCCCATGATTCTCTCCGATCTGTCAAACGCCGAAAAGCTTCGGGAGGTCTCTGGGTACGACAGCTTTGTGCAGGCGGCGTCAGGCTTTGAATTTCCGAAGCTGGCTGCCGTCCGGGGGAAACATTCACCGGTGAACCAGGACAAGAAGGAGAAGGTGTCTGAGTGCAGAAAGCGGATCAAGAAGGCTGTGGAGAAGATGAAGGGGCAGTTCCTGTTTGCCTCCGAGGAGGAAATCCTTGCGGATCTGGCAGGCAGCAGCGAGTCGGTTCTCATGCTCCTCACACTGGCGGAGGACTTTGCCGGACGGTTTGAGGCGAAGAAGAGGGAGAGAAACCTGGTGGACTTTAACGATCTGGAGCATCTGGCCCTTCAGGTGCTGTACCGGGAAGCAGAGGAGGGGGGAGGACACAGGCCCAGCGAAGCGGCCGATCTTCTGGCCGGGCAGTTTGACGAGATTCTGGTGGATGAGTATCAGGACAGTAATCTGGTACAGGAGGCTCTTATCAGGGCAGTGTCCAGGGAACGGTTCGGAACGCCCAATGTGTTTATGGTGGGAGATGTAAAGCAGAGTATTTACAAATTCCGCCTGGCCAGACCCGAGCTGTTCCTGGAAAAGTATCATTCCTACACAAAGGAAGACAGTCTTTATCAGAAAATTGAGCTTCACCAGAATTTCAGAAGCCGCAGGCAGGTACTGGAGAGCACCAACGACGTATTTTACCGGATTATGACGGAGAATCTGGGATCCATCTCCTACACAGAGGAGACGGCCCTTCACCCGGGAGCCTCCTTTGAGCCCCTGCCGCAGGAGAGGCGCCGGGAAGGGGCGGAGTTTTCTGAGGCTGAGGCCGGGCAGACTGCAGGGGAAGGCGAAGAGGACACAGATGTACTGGAGCAGAGAGATCCGTTTTCCACGGAGCTCCTCCTCATTAACACAAAGGACAGTGTGCTGGAGGAGCTGGACGATGACATCTCCGACTACACAAGGCAGGAGCTGGAGGCCAGGATGATCGGAAAGCGGATCAGAGAGCTGACCGATCCGGAGAGCGGATGCCCCGTCTGGGACAGGGAACTTGGGCGCTACAGGAAGGCAGAGTACAGAGATATTGTCATCCTTCTGCGCAGCGTCTCAGGGTGGGCGGAGAGCTTTGTGGAGACTCTGGCACACCAGGGCATTCCGGCCTTTGCCGAGTCAAAGACAGGCTATTTTACCACCATTGAGGTGGAGACTATGCTGAATTTTCTGGCAGTGCTGGACAACCCCATGCAGGATATTCCCCTTACCGCCGTTTTAAAGGCCCCGTTTTTCGGGCTGACGGATCGGGAGCTGGCAGAGATCGCGGCCAGATTTAAACATTCTGCGGACCGGGGACAGGATCGGGGAATGTACGGGGCTGTCTGCCTGTATCTGAGAGAGAGCGGACAGGCAGAAGAGAAGATGCATCCCTATGCAGAAGGAGAGCGGGCAGAAGGAGAGCGGGAACCGGAAATCCTGGAAAAGCTGGCCTGTTTTTTCCGGGTGACGGAGCAGCTGAGGAGAGAGGCCGTTTATCTGCCCATCCATGAGCTGATTTACCGGATCTTTGATGTGAACGGTTATTATGACTATGTATCCGCCATGCCTGCAGGGGAGACCCGCAGAGCCAATCTGGACATGCTTGTGGAGAAGGCGGCAGCCTATGAGGCTACAAGCTACAGAGGAGTGTTCCATTTTATCAAATATATTGAAAAGCTGAAAAAGTACAATACAGACTTCGGCGAGGCCTCCACTGCAGCAGAGGGCGGCAATACGGTGCGGATTATGAGTATTCACAAGAGCAAGGGACTGGAATTTCCCATTGTCTTTGTATCTGCTATGGGAAAGCAGTTTAACAGGCAGGATACCAGAGGAAAGATTCTGATCGATTCCCGGTTTGGAATCGGGACGGACTATCTGAATGCTGAGACAAGGCTTAAGGCTCCCACCCTCAAGAAAAATGTGCTGAAGCGCAGGATGGATCTGGAAAATATGGGGGAGGAGCTGCGGGTCCTCTATGTGGCCATGACGAGGGCCAAGGAGAAACTCATCCTGACAGCCTCTGACCGGAATCTGGAAGCAAAGCTGGAAAAATGGAAAGAGCTTCTGGACACAGGGGAAAGAGGGCTTGCCTTTACCCTCCTGTCCCTGGCTGGCTCTTACCTGGACTGGGTGCTGATGGCCATGGAGGGGGGCGTCTGCCGGATTTGGATGCGCGAAGTGATGGCGAAGGAGCTTTTAAGTGAAGAGATCGGGGAGCAGGTGAAGAGAAAGGTGACCAGGGATATGCTCCTGTGGCCGGCCGGGGAGGAGTCCCCTGCCTCTCAGATATTCGGGCTGATGGGAGATGAGGAGTACAGAAAGAGGCTGGACGAGTCCTTCGCCTTTCAGTACCCCTGGGAGGATGAGCTGCGGCTGAACACAAAAATGTCTGTGTCCGACATTAAAAAAGAGGGAGAGGAGGAGCTGTTGGAAGAGAGCGTATTCCTCCCGACGATTCCATCCTTCCTGTCCGGTGAGGAGAAGGAGGATCAGGGGGCGAGACGGGGAACTGCCTACCACAGGGCTATGGAGCTTCTTTCCTTTCATGAGATCAGGAAAAAGTCTGACATAAAAAAGCAGCTTGACAGGCTTGTGGAAGAGGGGAAAATGACTGCTGATTCCAGGGAGCTGGTAAGAGAGTCTGTCATCTGGCCATTTTTCAGCTCAGACCTTGGAAAGCGGATGGCGGCCGCCCAGAGAGAGGGAAGGCTGAAAAAGGAGAGCCAGTTTGTCATCGGCATTCCGGCCAGAGAGATGGGAGATTTCAACTCCGATGAGCTGGTGCTGGTTCAGGGAATTATCGACGCCTTTTTCGAGGAGGACGGAGAGCTGGTGCTGGTGGACTACAAGACGGACTATGTGGAAAAGGAAGAGACACTGAGGGAACGGTATGGGATCCAGCTTGACTATTACAGGCGGGCACTGATGCATATGGAGAAAAAGAGGGTGAAGTAGACGGTAATTTATTCCTTCCGCCTCGGGGAGGTGAGGCTGTAGCCTGACCGCAGCCGGTTCCTAACCAGTCCACAGCCAGGTTACGGCCAGAGGTCTCCTTCAGGCCAGATAGCTTTCCAGCTCATCTAAATTTCTGGGGATGGGAAGAGAGGGGGCCAGGATCCCCCTGCGGCACAGGGAGTCAAACAGGCGCAGGGCGGCCGGAACAGAGAGATTTGCCTGGGAAAGAAGCTCCCTGTCGGTAAAAATTTCTTCCGGCGTCCCCTGCCGCAGGACGCAGCCATCCTTTAGCACCACGGCCTCATCGGCCCAGGCCAGGGCGAAATCCACGTCATGGGTGGCCATCATGACGGTGATTCCCTTATCGGTCATCCGCTCAACGGCATCATAGACCAGCTCCGTATGCCTGGGATCCAGGGCGGAGGCCGGCTCATCCAGAATGACCAGCTCCGGCTCCATCACGAGAATATCGGCAATGGAAACCAGCTTTTTCTGCCCCCCTGACAGGGTGTGGACGGGACGGCTTTTCAGGGCGGTCAGTTCCATTTCGTCCAGAATCCGCTCCACGGCCTGCCGTGCTTTCTCCTCAGGAAATCCCAGGTTCATGACTCCGAAGGAGATCTCCTGGTAAACGCTGGAGGAAAAGAGCTGGCTGTCTGGATCCTGAAACACGATTCCCACCTTCCGGCGGAGGGCTAAGAGCTCCTTTCTGGAATATTCCACCGGTTTTCCGTCAAAAGACAGGGTGCCGGATGTGGGGCGGCGGATGCCGTTGCAGCAGAGAAAAAAAGTCGACTTTCCGGAGCCGTTGGCCCCCAGAAAGGCTGTTTTGCTGCCGCGCCTGATTTTCAGAGAGAGATCCCTCAGAGAACAGCTGCGCCCCTGATCGTAGGAGAAAAACAGGTGCTCTGCCTGAAGGATCACCTCACTTTCCGGACGGACGGATCTTGCGGATGCTTCGGTCTCCTTATTTGTCCTGCCCTGGCAGCAGGTTCTGGTCAGTTCTGTTTGCTTCATGGCGGTCTCCTTTACTGGATGGTGAATGATGAGTGACGAGTGACGAATCAGGAAGCCAGCCACAGAATCAGACAGGCCGAGGCTTCAAAGGCGGTTATCAGAACCAGATGGGATGGATTTGGCGGCAGGGACTCGCTCAGAACAGAAAAATCCCCGTCATAGCATCTGGCCTCCATGGCGTCATACAGAATGCCGGAACGGCGGACAGACTGGATGAACAGACAGGAGACGAGGGAGGCAAAGGAAGAGAGGGAGGTACGGAAGTCGCGGTTCCCCAGCCTGGAATGCTGGGCCACGGAGATCTTTCCGGCGCAGTCCAGGAGCAGAAAGATAAACCGGTAAATCAGCATCATCAGCTCGACAATAAGCCCCGGAAGATGCAGCCTTTTCAGAAACAGGAGAAGCTCTGAAAGCGGCGTGGAGAGAGCCAGAAAATAGAGGCAGGATACACCTGCCAGGGCAGTGGCAGCCATGCGCGCAGCGGCAGAGAGAGTCTCCCTGCCGGCTGTCAGATACAGTCTTCCCACCGGCAGGGAAAAAAGCTCTAAGGGAGTCTCCCGCAGAGAAAGCCCTAAAATCAGGGAGTTCATTACCAGGAAGCTGAGGGGAATCAGAAAAAGGCGCAGGTAGGAGACGGGGGAGAGCCCCCCGGCCAGGACAGTGAGAGCTGTCATGACCAGGATGACATAGAGATTCAGCCAGGCGGAACGCCCTGCCACACAGAGACAAAGGGTGAGAATGGAGCAGGCGAATTTTTCACCTGTGTTGATATAGCGAAGCCGTGACTGGTAGCTGAAGCTGTCAATGAAAAGCATTTATCCTTCCTCTCTTCCTGTCTGGCAGCGATCCGAATCCTCAGAGGATCCGCACTGTCTCATCCACTTTTTCCTCTCCACAAAGCGGCCCATGCAAAAGGCAATCACGCCCACCCCGATTCCTGTCTGAAGGCAGAACAGCATGCTTTCCACCTCCCCTGGAAGCTCTCCTCCCAGCAGTGTTTCCAGGACAGGGGAGGCCCACGGCTCGTAGCCTGGATCCGTCGTCTCAATCAGCTGGTTGCCGCGGTCATCGGAACCGCCAAATTCGGCGTCTTTTAACAGAAACAGAGGGGCAAATGCGATCAGCACGGCTCCGATCAGGAGGGCCGCCACGAGGGCCCGGCTGCTTTTCCCTGCCGTTTTAGGGCCGGATCCGGCTTTCCCTTCTCTTTTTTCCAGTGTGAAATGATCTTCTCTTTCCATTATTCAGCTCCCTCCTTTAAAAATCCTACAGCAGCCAGCTCCGGACGGGCATATGATTCCAGCCCGATGACAATGGCAACGGTCAGAAGTCCTTCTACCACGGCCAGGGGAATCTGAGTTCCCGCGAAGATAACCAGATTTTCTCTGAGGGCGATGGAGAAGGAGGTGGCTGAGTTATGAGCCAGGGCAAGCTGGAAGGCAGTCACGCAGTAGGTGAGGAGATCTCCCAGAAATGCGGCTGCAAATAGGGAGACTTTTCTGTTCACCCGGCAGCTATTAAGGATCCGGTAGAGCAGCCAGGAGACAAAGGGGCCTGCGATAGCCATGGAAAAGGTATTGGCCCCCAGGGTGGTCAGGCCGCCGTGAGCCAGAAGGATCGCCTGAAAAATCAGCACCAGAATCCCCAGAACAGACACGGCGGACGGTCCGAACAGGATCGCTCCCAGTCCCGTTCCTGTCATATGGGAGCAGCTTCCGCTGACAGAAGGGATTTTCAGGGAGGAGATCACGAAGATAAAGGCCCCTGACATAGCCAGCAGAGTGGCGCGGCGGTTTTCCCGGACCGTCTTTCTGATGGAAAAAAAGCCTGCCAGAAGAAAGGGCAGACAGATCAGTCCCCAGGCCACGCAGAACCTGGCTGGAAGAGCGCCCTCCATGATGTGCATGGCATAGGCCGGGAAGGGAATGGCAAGGGCTGCGGCAGGCAGAGCTGCCAGAAGGATTTGTGTTTTTCTCGTTTTCGTCATCATAAACTCCTTTCATTCGCTGTGCGCACCCATCTGCACCAATGGCCTGCAGTGTTCCTGTCTCAGGATTTGGTACTTCCAGGACACGCAAAAAAGCGCTTCATCACAGAAAGCTTTGTGAAGAGCGCCGACGGCTGGGTAAAGGCCGTCTGGCAGAGCCTCTGTCCTTCGCAGAAAGCTTTGCCGGTTTCCTATGGCGGGCAGGTCTTCTGACTCAAGTGTCCTCATTGTCCCCGGCCTTCCCAGGCAGAGCCCAGTGACACGTTGTGGGGGCAACTCTTCTTTCACAGCGGCGTGACCGTGGAGGATTTTCACCTCACTTCTCTATTCTTCTGCGGAATGAAAACGCAGACACCTCGCCATATTCAATTCAGATGTATTATAGGAAAGAACAATAAAAAAGTCAACGGTTATGCTTTGATTTCCGCCTGCCCAGGGGCTGTGCTGCCCTCAGAAAGCCTGTTTTTTAATTCTTCCAGAAATTCTCCGGTAATGCCGGAAACAGCGCCGCCTCTCGGGAGAATGCAGCCAAATTCCAGACAGTCGGGGCACTCCTCAATAGGGATGGAGATGACCTGGTAGGTGGAGCTCTGAGCTGAGAAATCGTGAATGCCGATGCTGTAAAAATCGCTGTTGGAGAGCAGGTGCATCAGGGAGGCGCGGCCGTCCAGGTATACGATTTTAGGACCCGAGTTCAGGTTATACGGAGCGTTCTGCGAAAAAATCCGGTAGGCGTAATCCTCAGCTGCATCCTGGTACCTGGCAAAGCCGTAGGGGGCCAGATTCCGGAGCGTGACAGGACGTCCCTCCTGTATGAGGGGATGGTTTGCCGAGAGGATGATGTGGGGCCGCACGTGGGCCAGGAAGGTATAGGAGAGCCCCAGAGAGGAAATGTGGGAGTTCATCTGCCCGCAGTTTTTCGGATCGAGGTGAATGACGCCTACGCTGAACTGGCCGGAATAGACATCCTCAATCACCTCCTGTGCAGTCCCTTCCCTGAGACGGTGAAGAAAGGAGGGCTCCTCTCTGTGCCGGAGAATGATCTCGATAAAGCTTTCCATGATGTGAGAAAAGCGCGTCATGGACACGTTGAGGGAATGGGAGGGAGTATCAGAGGAGCCGGAGAAGCGCTGGAGCTTTTTGGCCTCTCTCAAGATGGTGTCGGCGTGTTCCAGAAAGTCGCGCCCGTCAGGCGTCAGGATTACCCCGCTGCGTGTGCGCTCAAACAGAACCGTTCCCGCCGTACTCTCCAGTTCCTTTATAATTTTCCCCAGGTAGGGCTGGGATATGTAAAGGGTCTGTGCTGCCTTGTTGATGGAGCCAAGGCGGGCAACTGCTATAAAGTAGGAAAGATGCTTCAGATTCAAATCGAAATTCATAGCTGACCTCCCAAAACAGGATTGTATATCGTCATTATGCCGTATCCTCCGGATATAACAGCCTCCGGCGGAATTCAGCGCCCGGCTTTCAGCAGTGAATGCTGAAACCGGCATGCGCAGATATAATGACTGCTTTGCAGTCATTATATCATAAAAAAGTGGCTGATGTCGGTTTTTGTTGTAGCAATATGCTATACCCATATAGGTATAGAGAATTAGGCCCCTTCAGAAAAATATGGTATATTGGAGTAAAAGGACAGCGGGAAACGCAGTTGTGGGAGAATGGATCCAGACAGGACAGGGGGAATGAGAGATGGCAGAGGAAAAAGGCAGAGCAGGGGCACTCCGGGAAGGGTGCGGGAGAAGCTGTGACGGTGTGCCGGACAGGAAGATGGCTGAGATTTTAAACGGGGCTCTTCTTGCAGGGATGAGAGAAGTGCCTGGCGGAGAAACCGCTTCCTACATACCGGAGCTTTCACGGGCTGATAAAAAGGAGCTGGGGATCTGTATTTATACGAGAGATGGAAAAATTTCTGAGACCGGGGATTCGGCAAAGCGGTTCAGCATTCAGAGTATCTCAAAGGTAATATCCCTGTGCGTGGCGCTTCAGCACTGCGGTTTTGACAAGGTGTTTGAAAAAATCAGGATGGAGCCGTCAGGGGATGCGTTCAATTCCCTGCTCAAGCTGGATATGACCAGCAATTATCCCTATAATCCTATGATTAATTCCGGGGCGATTGCAGTGGCCAGCTACCTGATGCCTGTATTCAGCTTTAAAGAGCTGTCAGACTATGCGGGAAAGCTCTGTCTGGATCCGAAGATCAGGCTGGATGAGAAGGTCTGTGCTTCGGAAATGAAGCACAGTGCCAGAAACAGAGCTATCGCCTATCTGCTCCAGAGCAAGGGGATCATCGAATGCGATGTGGAGAGAAGCCTGGAGCTGTATATCAGGATGTGCTCTTTAAGTGTTACGGCAAAGAGTCTGGCAGGTTTCGGTCTTGTGCTGGCCAACGGAGGATTCCATCCGAAAACGGGAGAGAGGCTTCTGGACAGAGAGGTGGTGCGCACAGTCAAAACCATTATGCTCACCTGTGGTATGTACGACGGTTCCGGCGAATTTGCCGTGGAGGTTGGAATTCCGTCCAAGAGCGGAGTAGGAGGAGGAATCCTTTCTGTTGTGGACAGAAAAATGGGAATCGGCATTTACGGCCCGTCCCTGGATCCGAAGGGAAACAGTATAGGAGGCCAGGCCATGCTGCGATATGTTTCTGAAAGGCTGAATCTTCACATGTTTGCGTGGGAAGAACAGGAAAGGGCAGTCAGAAGTTAAAGTATTGTTAAAAATTTGTTGTGCAGACAAGGGGTGATATATTATAATAAAAATGCGTAAATAAGATTAAAAAAATGCTAAATTTAAGCCGCGGTCACAGAGGAGACAGGTGACTGGAAGGGGGAAAGAGATGAGGGCAGGTTTGGCAGGCAACCCAAAGGTTTCGTAAGAAGGAATAGTAAATGAAAAAATTGTGGAAAGGGAAGGTGATTTCAATTTGTTCGCGGAAATTATCAATACGCTGAGTAACTGGCTGTATACCTATATTCTGATTGTGCTGCTCCTCGGGGCAGGCATCTTTTTTACGATCAGGACAAGGTTTGTGCAGTTTCGCTGTCTGCGGGAGGCAATCCGGGTGGTAAGGGAGCCCAGCGACGACAAGGAATCCATCTCTTCCTTCCAGGCGCTGATGGTATCCACGGCGTCCAGAGTGGGAACGGGAAACATTGCAGGAATTTCAACAGCCATCTGCATCGGAGGAGCAGGGGCCATGTTCTGGATGTGGCTGGTAGCTCTTTTAGGCAGCGCCTCTGCATTTATCGAGAGTACACTGGCACAGATTTATAAGAGGAGGGCAGATGACGGAAGCTCCTACGGGGGGCCGGCCTATTACATACAGGCTGTGTTAAAGAAACGGTGGCTGGGCATTCTCTTTGCATGCACTCTGATTGTAACCTACATGGGAGGATTCAACCTGGTAGCTGCATTTAACATTGCAGATTCCTTCCGGGCATACAGCTTTTATGACCCGTCCACAACGCCTCTGATTGTGGGAGTTGTGCTGGCCGTGATTTTTGCCCTCTGCATATTCGGAGGAAGCAAACAGATTTCTAAGGTCACAGGAGTTCTCGTTCCTGTAATGGGAATTTTCTATATCCTTGTCTCTCTTGCGATTATTGTGACCCACTTGAATCTGATTCCCAGAATGTTTGCGGATATTTTCTCACAGGCTTTTGATTTCCGGGCGATATTTGGAGGATTTACTGGATCCGCCATTATGCAGGGAATCAAGAGAGGACTTTTCTCCAATGAGGCGGGTGTCGGTTCCGCTCCCAACGCGGCTGCATCTGCAGGGGTATCCCATCCGGTAAAGCAGGGGCTTGTGCAGATGCTCTCCGTTTACATTGATACTATCGTGATCTGTTCTGCAACAGCGTTCATGCTTCTGTGCTCCGGCATCGAGCCAAGCACAGAGCTTCAGGGAATGCCTTACGTACAGGCGGCAGTGGCCAATACGCTGGGTGGCTTTGGAACTGTCTTTATTACAGTTGCACTCTGCCTGTTCGCTTTTACTACGTTAATTGGAAATTTCTACTATGCAGAGATGGGGCTTGGATATATCTGCGACAAGAAGCCGGGCAAAGGCCTGATGCTTGTGTTCCGAATCGCAGCAGCTCTGATTGTGTGCTTTGGCTCTACGATGGAATTCAGCGTGGCCTGGAACACGGCGGATGTGCTTATGGGGCTGATGGCAATTATCAATCTCCCTGTCATCCTGATCCTCTGCGGCCCGGCTGTGCGCTGTATGAATGATTACCTGAAACAGAAGAGAGAAGGAAAGAATCCGGTATTTAAGGCGGCGAGCATTCATCTGGAGACAAAAACGGATTTCTGGAACTAGAGAGAACAAAAAACACCGGAGACGGCATACTCCCACAGTCTGAGCATGCCGCCTCCGGTTCAATTTTAGAGAAGAAACAGTTTTGCAATACCGAGAACGACAGATGCGGCTACCAGCAGTCTTCCGGCCAGCTTCCAGCTTTCTTCTGTGCTCTTCCAGTAGAGAAACGCGCCTGCGATTCCCACAGCTCCGATTGCCCATCTAAACAGCTGGGCGGAGAGATAGTTGGACGGCAGGCTGGTGGCTCCCAGGTATGCTATCAGAAGGCTGTAGGCAGCCATCACATAGACTGCTCCGCTCTGGAGCCGCGATTTTCTGGCCAGAAACAGAATCAGGATACCGATAGCCCCAAGGACGCTCATCACAACAAACAGTATCATTAAAATTCCTAATGCCATATTTTGTACCTCTTTTCTTTTTTATCTGCTCAAAAACGAATGGAATGATGTGTTTCGTTTTCATGCTCCCAGTGTAGCAGGAAGTTCTGAAAAAAAGTGGCAGCAATTTCTGAAGAATTCTAAAGAATGACAAGCCCCTTTAAAACTATTTCAATGTGGAAAAGTTCCGGTGTCCGCTTTATAACGACACTGCCCTGGTAAAGCTCTGCAATCTGGCGGATTCCGGCAATTCCAAGTCCGCGGCTTTCCGTTTCCGGAACGGCATTTTTAGAAATACCGTTTTCCTGTGTGATGCAGAGGGAGTCGGCTCCGGTTTTGATTTCCAGACTCACAGGACAGTTTTTGTTTCCGTACCGTTCAATATTTGTCATCAGATTGTCGAAAATTCTCTGAAGTTCTCCTGGATCCACGGTCCACTCAAAATTTCTGCAGGAATCGTAAGAGAGCCGGCATAGAAAGTGTTCCTCCAGAGACGCCTCCCATTCGCTGGCTATCTGTTCCATCAGGAGCCGCCCGTTTTCAATATGTGTCAGTTTTCGGACATTTTTGTCCAACAGGCGGTCGGTCAACTTCCTGATCTGGCCGGCCCGGCTGTATACACTGTCAATATAAGCTCTGATTTCCTCCTCACTCCATGCTTCGCGCTCCCGCATATATTCAGAGCGGGAGAGGATGGCAGCCAGAGGATTGCGGATATCATGGGACATGGAGCGGATAAAGCGATCCCTCTCGTCCCGGAGAGCCTGCTCCCGGAAACGAAGCTCCCGCTGGGAACGGGCAAGCCTGTTGATGGATGCGGCCAGCTCTGTCAGCTCATCATTGCCCTCCTCGGGAATGGAAAAATCCATGGCTCTGGCATCCATTTTTTCGATTCCTTTTATGATGGCCAGAAGGTAGGACACTTTTTTAGAGAGCAGAATAAAGAAAATCCAGAGAAAAAACAGGACAGCTCCCATGGCACACAACCTCTTCAGCCACAGCCTCCCAGCCGAAATCCATTCTCTCGCCGGAACCCACCCTCTGTAGTGCAGGTAATTTTGTGCGATGGAAGCGGCTCCTCCGTATAAAAACAGATAAAAAACAGCAGAGCAGATCAGGCTGATACAGAAATAAAGGATCAGCTCCCAGGCGAGCTGTCTCTCGCGTACACGATGTTCAGTCAATGTAATATCCCCTTCCCCAGGCTGTTTTAATATAGTTCGGATTTCGTGAATTGTCGCCCATTTTTTTCCGGATATTCTTTATATGGACCATAATTGTGCCGTCGCCCACAGCGTCCTCCCCCCATACACTCTGGTAAATATTGTCCAGGGAGTAGATTTTTTTCCTGTGTTTTGCCATCAGCTCCAGGATTCGGTATTCCGTATAGGTCAGGCTGATTACAGCTCCGTCCTTTATCAGCGCCTGGCTTTCCGTATCCAGAAGCAAATCGCCGATGGGAATCCTTCCCTCCTTATTTTCCGGTATCATGTCTGCCGTGTTCGAAGCGGCGCTCTGATCTGCCCTGCGAAGCACGGCACGGATCCGCATGATCAATTCCAGATTGGAAAAGGGCTTCACGATGTAGTCATCTGCTCCGATTAAAAATCCATTTACCTTATCTGTTTCCCCTGAGTAGGCTGTGAGAAACAGAAGAGGCGCCTGAAAGCGGGCCCGGATTTTTCTTGCAGCCTCGAAGCCTGTTTCCCCCGGCATATTGACATCTAAAAGATACATATCAATGGATTCGTCCGCCAGCCTGGCTGCCTGTGCCCCATCTTCTGCTTCTACTACCTCGTACCCTTCGGCACTTAAAATCATTTTCAGGATTTCTCTGAGATCCTGTTCATCATCTGCAATCAGAATTTTTTTTCGGCCTGTCTGATCCATCTCATGTTCTCCTTCCATGTGGCACTGATTTTCAGTCTTCCATATCTCTGGACATAAAATCCCGGGCGGGTTTGAATATCCGGATTTCAGCGGCTGCTGCCAAAAGAACGGTGCAGATACAATGTCCGCTTTGCGGTCATTGTACCATAAATCCAAAGGGATGGAAACTGCATGTTTCAGTTTCAGACTTTGGACGCAGAAGCCCGCAATATATCCGGGCTGAGGCAAACAGAGGATGAGACAAGGATAAAAAAGCTCTGTGCAGATATACTCAGCTCCCCGGCGGACCGGGGAGTTCTGCACAGAGCTTTTGTTTCATGTCTGAGCCTTCAGGGCAGTCAGCCTGTCCGTAGGGGATGCAGCCGGCCGCAGAGTCTACTTTCCTTCAGCTACAATCAGCTCTTCCCCGTAGGGAAGGGTTTTGATCCAGTCGCAGAAGGTGTGCCACTCAGCCAGCTTGTGATCCTTTCTCGCATAGTAAATATTGATCAGTGTCTCATAGTTAAAGGAGCAGGTTCTCATCTGGTTATAGCTTGAAGGCAGAAGCTGGATCAGATCGTACCAGTCCTCCTTGCTCTTCGTTTCCAGGTATCTGAGCCTTGTTTCCTCCAGCTTGTCCACGACGGTCTGCATAAATGCCTTTGCCCCGTCTGTCATGTGATCGCAGCTGAAGTCATCCATGGTAAACTGTTTGCTGTGGATTTTATGCATGGTGCTGCAGGAATTGGCTACAGTGGCAATTTTGTAGGTGTCGTATTCCTTCCACCAGTAGAGAGGCGCAGTGATATCCACGGAAACGAAAATCTGGCGCACAAACTTGCGGTGATCGCTTCCGGCTTTTCTGAGACGTTTTGCCAGGTCCAGGTCATTGGGCCCTAAAATATAGGTTCCATTTTCGTCGTAGCAGCTGTCAGAACGATTCCAGCTGTTCATGGGGTTTCTGGCGCCGCGGATCGCGTTTTCCAGGTTCATTACACTTGTTTTTTCTAATTGAATCATAGGGATTTCCTCATTTCTTTTTTCTTGCTGTATGTTAAATGGCTGTGAAAGTATTATACCTGTCCGGCGGGCAGAATGCAATGACAATAAAACGCCCGCGGGATATGAACATCGGAACGCCTTGCCTGCCTGCGTCCTTCTGTGCTATACTACGAAAACGCAGGAGGCTGCTGCCTGACGCCTGATGGAGGCTCTGGATTCGGCCTTCAGCGAAGGCAGTCCTGACTGCAGTTTCAGAGAAAGGCGCAGGGCAGCAGGAAAAATCCGGGAAAGGTGGATAAGGAAATGAAAATTATAGATGTGACAGGTGTTGGTGAGGGGGCGGTTTTCCTCCTGAGAGGGAAAGCCAACATTCTTTTTGAGGCTGGGATGGCCTATGCCGCTGACGCCATGATAAAGAAAATCAGGGAGGAGCTTGGAGAACAGGAGCTTGACGCAGTGCTCTTGTCCCATTCTCACTATGATCATGTGGCAGGACTTCCGGCTGTCCGCAGAGAGTGGCCCGGGGTGAAGGTGTATGCATCGGAGCGGGCAAAGGAAATTCTGGTAAAGCCGGGCGCTCTGGAAACCATCCGGAGGCTCAGCAGAGAGGCAGCAGAGGCCTCGGGACTCTCTTGGGACAGTGAATATGACGACAGGGATCTCAAGGTGGATATTGCCTTAAAGGACGGGGAAACGGCAGATATCGGAGGGGATCAGGTGTATGCCTTTGAAACCATCGGTCATACGAAATGTTCCCTGTCTTATGTGGTGAACAAAGAGGTAATGCTCTGCAGCGAAACAGTGGGAGTCATGAACCGGAAAAAAGAGTATATGCCCAGCTTTCTTGTGGACTACAGGGGGGTGGAGGAGTCCATCCGCCGCTCTGAGAAGATACCGGTCAGGGAGATTATCCTGAACCATTATGGTCTGGTGGATGAGAAAGACATGCCGGGTATCTGGGACTTTCTGTTAAAGACTGCCAGGGAGAGCCGGGATACGATGATCCGGATTATGAATGAGACAGATACGGATGAGGAAGCCCTGCAGGAGATGGAGAGGGTATTTCACGGCAGGGTAGACAAAAAGGATCAGCCAGATGAGGCGTTTTTTATCAATGCGGCCAGCATGATGAGAACGCTGAGGCGGCAGTACCCGGAGCTCCTGAAGAAAAATCAGGAAGCGCAGACAGCCCAAAAGAGCTGAGATGTGCAGCATATCGTCATCCGGTGAGAACCGGGCAGAACCAATGAGAGCAGGGGAAGAGGAAAGGAGAAGAGAATGCAGTTAATAGCGGCAGTTGATAAAAACTGGGCCATTGGAAGAAAAGGGCAGATGTTAGTGACAATTCCAGCCGATCAGAAGCTGTTTCGGCAGGAAACGATTGGAAAGGTAGTGGTCATGGGGAGGAAAACTCTTGCGGCGCTTCCGGGAGGCAGGCCGTTAGACAGCAGGACGAATATTGTTCTCACAAGAGATCCGTCCTTTTCAGCCAAAGGTGCCTGCGTGGTTCACAGTGTGGAGGAGGCTCTTGAAAAACTTTCCGGATACAGGGACGAGGATATTTTCATAATCGGAGGACAGAGTATCTATGAGCAGTTTCTGCCCTACTGTAAGGCTGCGCATATTACTTTTATTGATTATGAGTATCATGCAGACACCTACATGGTAAATCTGGAAAAAGAGGGCTGGCTTGTAACGGATGTGAGCGATGAACAGACCTACTTTGACCTGTGCTATGAATTCCGCAGGTATGTGAGGACAGATAAATAGAGGAAGAGGAGGAGAGCAGGATTCGAATATCCCCACGGCTGGCTGAATATATTTCTGGTAAAAAAACGGTTCCATGCACCGGCGTATCTTGTAAAAAATTTGCCCCGGTTTTTTAGAAAAGAGGTATTGGAAGAGGTGGGAAAGTGCCTTGAAACAGGGAAATTCAGGAAGAAGATGATCTGGCATGAAGATTGCTTAATAAGATAGGTGCCGGCGCAGAAAACTGTTTTAGGAGGAGATATGTATGGCCAATGAGGGAAAAGCGGAAAAAAGAAGAGAAAATTCCAATACGGAGATTCTGAAGACCGGGGAGCAGCCGTTTCGGCCTTCCCTTGCGGCTTCGCTGATCATTGTGGGGTATTTGATTATTTCCATGGCGGCCGCAATTTTTTATCTGGATCAAAAGCTCCACGTCACAATGCTGACAGCCTTTGGGGTGGCTGTGCTGGTGCTGACTATTGAAAAATGTCCCTATTCAAAAGTGGAGGAGGCGATTCTTGAGGGCAGCAAGCTGGCGGTTCCGACAATTCTGATCCTGTACAGCATCGGATGCCTGATGGGCGCGTGGCTTGCCAGCGGGACGGTGCCGATGATTATTTACTGGGGGCTTAAACTGATTAATCCATCCATCTTTCTGGTAACAGCCTGTCTGGCCTGTGTGATTACCTCTCTGGCCACGGGAAGTTCCTGGTCAACCATTGGAACGGTAGGCGTGGCATTGATAGGCGTCGGAATGGGACTTGAAATTAATCCGGCCATGACCGCCGGAGCGATCGTGAGCGGAGCGGCTTTCGGAGATAAAATGTCCCCGCTTTCAGACACGACAAACGTGGCCCCGGCTGTGGCAGAGGGGGATCTGTTTGACCACATCAAGGCCATGGTTTACACGGCGGGACCTGGAATAGTGATTGCCATGATTGCATTTTTTATCCTGGGAATGAAACACGGCGGCAACGCAAACACAGAAACTGTGAATGCGATTCTGGCTTCTCTTGAAAGCCAGTTCCATCTGAATATCATCACCCTGATTCCTCCGGTCCTGGTTATCGTGCTTGCGGTGATGAAAAAGCCTGCGCTTCCCACTCTTCTGATTTCCGGAATTGTGGCGGCAGCTATTGCTATTTTTATGCAGGGAGAAACACTTCCGTCCATTGCCAATATCATGGAAAACGGTTATGTGTCGGAGACGGGATTTGCAGATATTGACTCACTTCTGTCAAGAGGCGGCCTGTTCAGTATGAACTACACCTCGAGCCTTACGATCATCGTAATGGTATACGGCTCGCTTTTGGAGAAGCTGGGCGTGCTGGAGGTTGTTTTGGAGAAGCTGAAGATCCTCACCAGAACTGTGGGAAGTCTGGTCTGTACCACAGTTGTTACCGCTGTGCTGGTCAACTTAATCACAGCCAGCCAGTACATGTCCATCGTTCTGCCGGGAAGAATGTTTGTATCGGAATATAAGAAGAAAGATATGCTTCCCCAGACACTCTCAAGGACACTGGAGGATTCGGGAACAGTAACCTCTCTTTTGATTCCCTGGAATCTCTGCGGTTCCTTCGCATCCACAACACTGGGAGTCTCCTGTATTGCATACCTCCCATTTTCCGTGTTCAACTGGATTGTCCCGATTATCGCAATTATCTACGGATTTACAGGAAAATTCCAGTGGAAGACAGGGGAGATACCGAGCAGGAAGACGTACAGACCGGTAGAAAAATCAGAATAACGCAGAAAGAATGTCAGAATCTGGTGTGAAATATTAACCATTTATGAACATGAGAGGGCGTACTGTGATATAATTGTGATAATTTAAAACGATAATCGTCCGTGCAGGACGCGGGCAGAGGGAGACTTGGAAACAAAGTCTTCCTCTGTTTGGTCTGTGCATCGGTGCGGCAGGCAGAGAAGAAAAACAAAGGGGTGGGTTTTATGTTCAGCCAGTATGTACAGCAGGCACTCGGAATGCATGAGAATACGGACGCGGTTCTGATCTGCGACCGCAAGGGATATATCGAATATGCAAAATGGAAAAACGATGCTTTTTTCTATCCCAAGGAGGTGGTGGGAAAGCATATTCTGGATGTATATCCGCAGATGGACAGCAAGGACAGCACGATTATGCAGGTGCTGCGGACCGGGCATCCCAGCTTTGAGGTGGAACAGAAAATCAGGACCTGGAAGAATGAGCTGGTTCACTGCCTGAGCACGACGCTTCCTATCGAGGTGAACGGTGTAGTTATCGGAGCACTGTGTGCATCGGTGCATTACTCGGAGAAGGAGAAGGCTCTGCCGGGAAGGAGAGGAAAGTATTACTGTCTGGAGGATATTATCACAGAAGATTCCCAGATGGAGGAGCTGAAGGAGCGGATACGCCATGTGGCGAGAAACAATTCCACGGTTCTCATTATGGGAGAAACAGGGACAGGAAAGGAGCTGGTAGCCCAGTCTCTCCACACATGCAGTGACCGGGCCGATAAGCCCTTCATTTCCCAGAACTGTGCCGCTATTCCGGCAAATCTTCTGGAAGGGATCTTTTTTGGAACGGAAAAGGGCAGCTACACTGGGGCCGAAACCAGAAAGGGACTCTTTGAGCTGGCAGACGGGGGCACCCTGTTTCTCGATGAGATCAATTCCATGGAGCTTTCCATGCAGGCAAAGCTCCTGAAAGTTCTGGAGGAAAAAAAGGCCCGCAGACTGGGAGGTTATCGGGAAATTCCGTTTAATGTGCGGATTATCTGCGCTATGAATGAGGATCCGGCGGAGGTCATGCGGGCAGGACGGCTCAGGGAAGATCTGTACTACCGGATTGGCGTAGTGAAGCTCCGGATACCGCCTCTCAGGGAACGGAGAGGGGACATTATGGTTCTGGCAGAACATTTTATAGAAAAATATAATCGTGAAATGGGAATGCACATTCACGGGATCAGTGAGCTGACGAAAAATGCCTTCCTGAACTATGAGTGGAGAGGCAATATCCGGGAACTGAAGAATACCATAGAAAGTGCCTTCAATACAGCGCAGAACGGGATTATCACCATGAAGGATATTCCGGAGCTGGTTCAAGTCAGCACGGAAAATGATATGTTTAAGACTCCGAACTCGATTTCCGTCCCAGCCGCCGGCTCCCTCAAGGAGATGATGGATGAGTATGAAAAGCAGATTATCTCTGAAACGCTGAAACGCTCCAAGACTATGGCTGAGGCAGCGGGAAAACTGAAAATATCCAGACAAAATCTCCGGTACAAGATGAAGTGCTACCAACTTGAACATATCTGAAAATAAGGCAAAAAAGGAAGACTCCGGCAGGAAGAATGCCGGAGTCTTCCTTTTTTGTATTTGGCCTGCTTCTCCGCATAATGCCGTCCTTTCTGAAAGCTGCCCTTTCCCCTCCCGGCCTGCTTTCTGTTTTCTGTGTCGTTTTGTCCCGGCCTGTTTTCCGGCCTCGGGAGGAACGAAATTTTTACATCCGGGAAAAAATTTGCGTGATCGGCCTTTGGATCTGCCCGGCGCCAGCCGCGGAATCTGAGGCAGGAAAAAGAAGAGCAGGACATAAAATGCAGATAATTACAGATAATTCCAGCTTTTTTCCATCAGCGCCAAAAGATTCTTCAGCCGTTTGAAATACTGGCATGAAATCTGCTTTTTATATTTTGCAAAGACAGAAAAACAGCTCGTGAGGGCAGAATGCAGGTCCTTAGAGCAGGAAAGGAGAATGTGAATGAAGCGCTATCAGGAATTAGAGGGAAAAAGGGTAATCATTACAGGAGGAGCCAGCGGTATCGGCCAGGCTACGGCGCAGCGGTTTATCGAGGAGGGAGCCAAGGTGGTCATCTTCGATATCAGTGACAGTGCTCTCGAGAGGGCTAAAGAGGAACTGCCGGGTCTGGCCGGCGCCGTGAGAGTGGATGTGAGCAGCGAGGAGAGTGTGAAAGATGGGTTCCGCGCGGCGGACTGTCTGATTGGAGGCGTGGATGTGCTGATTTCCAATGCAGGAATCAGCATCAGAAAACTGTTCCGGGATACAGATTTTGCCCAGTGGAAAAAGGTTATGGGAGTAAACCTGGACGGTATGTATCTGTGTGCGAAGGAGGCAGTTCTCCGGATGGAACCTCAGCAGTCGGGAGTGATTCTCTTCACCGCCTCTACCAATGGAATGGAGGGGCATCCCTTCTACGCTGACTACAACGCGTCAAAGGCAGCAGTGATCCTTCTGGGAAGAACTCTGGCTCTGGAATGTGCACCGTGGCTGCGGGTCAACTCCATCTGTCCGGGCTATGTGCTCACACCGATGCAGAAGGCAGAATACACAGAGGAAATGCTTGAGAAGGTAAACGAGGGGATTCCGATGAAGCGCCACGCTGCACCGGAGGAGGTGGCAGCTCTGTTTGCCTTCCTCGCTTCCGATGAGGCAAAATACATTACAGGGCAGCACATTCCGATTGATGGAGGAGAGACTGCATAAGTTCATACTCCAGGCAGATGTGAAGAACAGAGCGGGGTTCAGCAGCAGAAAGAGCAGCGGTCCGGACAGAATTGCCGGCTGACTGCAGGAAGGGGAGACGAGCAGAAATGATTCAGATTTATACGAATGGAAATGTATTTACAGCGGCGGAGGGATTTGGACGCTGTCAGGCTTTTGCAGTAGAAAATGGAAGGTTTGTAAAGACCGGCACCAATGAGGAGGTGCTGGAAGCGTTTAAGGGAAGGGAGAAGGAAACAGAGGTCACAGATCTGGAAGGAAAAATGGTGGTGCCAGGATTTAATGACAGCCATATCCATCTTCTCAACTATGCCTATTCTCTTACAAAACTTCATTTGGAGGGCCTGAACAGTGTGGATGAGATCGTAGAGGCGGGAATCCGCTATATCAGGGAAAAGGAGATTCCGGCGGGGCAGTGGGTAATCGGCTGCGGATGGAACCATTATTTTTTCCCGGAGCCCCGTTTCTTGAACCGGCATGACCTGGACCGTATTTCTACAGAGCATCCGATTTTATTTACCCGTGTCTGCGAACATACGGTGACAGTCAACACCAGGGCTCTGGAAGTGCTGGGAATAGGAAGAGATACGAAGGATCCGGAGGGAGGAGAGATTGTCCGGGATGAAGAGGGGGAGCCGCTGGGAATCCTGAGGGAAACAGCCCGCTATCTGGCCTACGAAAAGCAGCCTGCAAAGAGCGTGGAGGAGATAAAAGAGCTGCTGCTGCGTGCCATGGATGAGGCTGCGGCAGTGGGAATTACCTCTGTCCAGAGCGATGACTTCGAAACCTTTTCAGACAAGGACTGGAGAAAGATAGTAAAGGCTTACAAGGA
>JAHZAR010000012.1:22439-32697 GCA_019423835.1 Clostridiales bacterium
GCAGAGGGAAAAATGAAGGTGCGCGTGTATGAACAGTGCCTTTTGCCGGATCTTTCCCGGTTTCAGGAATTTTTAGATGAGGGATACCGCACCGGGACGGGAGATGAGTGGTTTAAAATCGGACCCCTGAAGCTTCTGACAGACGGCTCCATCGGCCCCCGTTCTGCCTTCCTGTCAGAACCTTATGCAGATGAACCGGAAAGCAGAGGAATTGCCGTGTTTACACAGGAGGAATTAAATGAGAGGATCCTGCTGGCTCACAGGAATGGGATGCAGACAGCCTGTCATGGCATCGGGGATGCCGCTATGCGGATGATCCTGACGGCGTGTGAGAAGGCACAGCAGGAGGAACCCAGAGCTGACGCCCGCCATGGAATCGTCCATGTCCAGTTTGCAGCTCCCGATATTTTTGACCGGATGAAAAAGGGCGGGATTATCGGCTATGTGCAGCCGGTGTTTGTGCAGTCAGATATGCACTGCGCCGAGGAGCGGGTGGGGAAGGAAAGGCTTCAGTATGCTTACCGGTTCAACAGCATGAGAAAAATGGGAATTCACACCTCCCTCTCCTCAGACTGCCCGATTGAATCCATCAATCCTATTGATGGCATTTATGTGGCGGTGACGCGAAAGGATTATCACGGCTTCCCGGAAGGCGGATGGTACCCGGAGGAAAAAATGAGCGTGGAGGAGGCAATCAGAGGATATACGGCAGACAGCGCTTACTCTCAGTTTGAGGAGGACAGAAAGGGAACCATTGAGGAAGGAAAATATGCCGATTTTGCAGTTCTGTCCCACGATCTGACCAAGATTGAGCCGGATCGGATCAGAGAGGTAAAGGTTCTGATGACTGTGGCAGGCGGAGTGAGAACGGCTTAAATCTCCTGTTGTACTTGCCAGTGCCGTGCCGGAGCAGTAAAATATCGATCAGACAGAAAAAGCCGCATCTGCGGGGAGGGAGTGAGAACGGTGAGTGAATTTATGCAGGGACTGATCATGGGCCTTGCCTATTCAGCCCCCATCGGAATGCAGAACCTGTTTGTTATAAATACCGCTCTGGCAGGTCCCCGCCGCCGTGCCGTGCTGACGGCGGCGGCCGTGATATGCTTCGATGTGACCCTGATACTGTCCTGCTTTTTTGGGGCAGGAGCCATTATGGAGCAGTTCTGCTGGCTGAGAATGGGGGTTCTGCTGGCAGGCAGTCTGATCGTTATCTGGCTGGGGGCGGGGCTTTTGAGGGACAAGGGGAGCACGGCTCAGACAGAGGGCATGGAGCCCCTGCCTGTATGGAAAGTGGTCTCGACTGCCTGCGTTGTCACATGGTTTAACCCTCAGGCGCTGATAGACGGAACCCTTATGCTGGGAGCGTTCAAGGCGGCCCTCCCGCCCTCCGGTGCCGCCTCATTTATAACCGGTGCCGCCTGCGCCTCGGCTCTCTGGTTTACAGGACTGTCTCTGACTGTATCTATCCTCAGGAGCCGGATCAGCGGGAAGGTGCTCCGGGCGATCAACCTGGCCTGCGGCCTGGTTATGATAGTCTATGGCGTAAGGCTGTTCGGGAGCTTTCTGAGGGAGGCTGGTGCAGGATTTTAATGAGTCCGAAGCTCTTCCATCAGCTCGTAAACCCTTTTTTCGGTCAGAGCAGCAGCCTCTGTGTTGGCCGCAAGGGGACGCATGGTACCTCCCTCATATACGGCACCTGCCGCCTTGACGGCCGCTTCCTTTTCCTGAATCCACTCCCGCTCCAGAGCAGTGAGCTGTTCCATTTCGGACGCGGTCTTTACTTTGCCGAGGATATCCCAGACCTGGTTCAGGGCAGAATCCCACAGCCGGTAGAGCTCCATGGAGATCTCATTCAGCTCTGACTGGTCAAGAGAGGCGTCTGTCTGGAGCTTCTGCTTCAGCCGGGCTCCCTGTTGTGCAGTATCGGAAATCAGGGCGTCCGCACGTTCAATCAGATCATAGCTTCTGAAGCCGTACTGCTGGTTTTCATTTTCCAGTGCATAGAAGGGGAGAACGGTCTGGGAAGCTGCGGAAAGGTCATAGTATCCTATCCATCCTCTGAATTCCTGGGAAAGCTCTTCCAGTGGGGTGCCGGGCAGGCGGATCAGGATACGGCCCGGATCTTCCAGGCCGTTAGCGCTGGTGTAGAGATGGCGGACGCCGTCGAGAATTTCTTCTGTTCCGGGCTCCTTCTCATACTCCATGGCTAAAATTTCCGCAGAATAGGTATCTGCATCGATTTTTACAGGTTCAGTAAGCTGTCCGCTGAATTCAGACTGGTATACCGTTCCGTTGGGGTATGCGTCGTCAGAGTCCCCCATATCGCTGTCCAGATATTCACCGGAAAAACTGCCGTCAGGGCGGATAACAAGAGTGGTGCTCCAGGCTCCTGCGCCGCTTGAAAAGGTAAACTCCAGGCCTCTCAGATCCATGTAAGACAGAAGATTCTCTTCAGAATCGGCCGCATCAGAAGATTTCACATCATCAGCTCCCGTTTTATTCCCATCAGAAGATTCGGACGGATCCGGCACTGTCTTTGTTTCGGGAAATCCAGATGTCTCGGGATGATCAGAAACTGCCTCCGTACCGGAAGACAGAGGAACTTCCATCCTGTCCGGATTCTTCCCGCATCCGCCCAGTGCAAGGCTCATTCCCGCTGCAAGAACACAGATTCTGACTTTTCTTTTCTTTTCCAAATGTAAGCTCCTCCTTTGGCAAAGCCGCAGCAGCAGGACAGCAGGAGAACAGATTCGCCGGCTGCAGAAGCTGTTATGCGGCTATGGTTAATAATGATAAAATTATAGAGCCGGGAGACGTATTTTTCAAGTCTGCTGTTATTGCGTCTGCCTCCTGCCTGCCGTGCGTTTTCCATCTTCCAGGCCTGGGCCTTCTGAATGAATGTCTCTGTGCTGCAGGAGATTGTTCGGACTGCAGTGAAGGGGAAATTGTGTGGTAAAAGCAGTAAAATTTTACCAGTAAAATTTTACCTTTTCTCATATGGAAAAACGGATTTTCATTCTTTGAAACGCCAGACAAAATAGTCAGTTTCCCTGGAAAATGTGTCACAAATTACAAAAATGTATCAAAAAAGTAAGTCAAAAATTCCAAACAATAGAAATATCAGACAAAAGAATCTGAATTCATACGCTTTAAACACCGAATTTTCCTCTTGTTTTGCTTGTCAGAACTATAAAGGAATGATAAAATAGAGGGAAAGTGAATTTTATCGCTGTAAAGAACAGGAGGAGAGGGAAAAAGACATGTACCAGATTTTAAAAGCAGAGAAGCTGGCCGACAAGATTTACCTGATGGACGTGGAAGCTCCCAGGGTGGCCCGCGCCTGCGAACCAGGAGAGTTTGTAATTGTAAAAATGGATGAGGAGGGAGAGAGAATCCCGCTCACCATCTGTGATTTTGACAGAGAGAAGGGGACTATCACAATCGTATTCCAGACCGTCGGCGCTTCCACAGAAAAGATGGCCGGATTGAAGGCGGGCGATGCGTTCCGCGACGTGGTTGGACCTCTTGGAAATGCTTCCGAATTTGTGAAAGAGGACATCGGGGAATTAAAAAATAAAAAGTACCTGTTTGTGGCAGGCGGCGTAGGAGCGGCTCCTGTGTACCCGCAGGTAAAATGGATGCATGAACACGGGATTGATGCAGATGTCATTGTCGGATCCAAGACCAAGGATCTCATTCTTCTGGAACAGGAGATGAAGGCGGTTGCCGGAAATCTCTACATCACCACAGATGACGGCTCCTATGAGAGAAAGGGCATGGTAACAGAGGTTGTAAAGGATCTGGTTCAGAACCAGGGCAAAAAGTACGATGTCTGCGTAGCTATCGGCCCGATGATCATGATGAAATTTGTCTGTCTGCTCACAAAGGAGCTGGGAATCCCGACGATTGTCAGCTTAAACCCGATTATGGTGGACGGTACCGGAATGTGCGGAGCCTGCCGTGTGACTGTAGGCGGAAAGGTGAAGTTTGCCTGCGTAGACGGACCGGAGTTTGACGGACATGAGGTGAACTTCGATGAGGCCATGAAGCGTCAGCAGATGTACAAGACAGAGGAAGGCCGGGCCTTATTAAAACTGAGAGAGGGAGACACCCATCACGGCGGATGCGGACACTGCGGAGGTAATGAGTAATGGAAGCAAATAGAGATCTGATGAAAAGAGTTCCTGTGAGAGAGCAGGATCCACAGGAGCGTGCAAAGAACTTTAAAGAAGTATGCTTAGGCTACGATATGGATGAGGCAATGGCAGAGGCAGTGCGCTGCTTAAACTGCAAAAATGCACAGTGCGTAAAGGGCTGCCCTGTATCCATCGACATCCCGGCCTTCGTTCAGGAGGTCAAGGCTGGAAATATTGAGAAGGCGGCAGAGATCATTGCCAAGTCCTCTGCGCTTCCGGCTGTATGCGGCCGTGTATGCCCGCAGGAGAGCCAGTGCGAGGGGAAATGTATCCGCGGAATCAAGGGAGAGCCTGTATCCATCGGAAAACTGGAGCGTTTCGTTGCAGACTGGGCGAGAGAGCATGGCTTTGTGCCGAAGGCTCCTGAGACAAAGAACGGAAAGAGAGTGGCTGTGATTGGTTCCGGCCCCGCAGGACTTACCTGCGCCGGCGATCTGGCTAAGATGGGCTATGAGGTAAAGATCTTTGAGGCCCTCCATGAGCCGGGCGGTGTTCTCACCTATGGTATCCCGGAGTTCCGTCTTCCGAAGGAGGGCGTTGTTCAGCCGGAGATCGAGAACGTAAAGAAGCTGGGCGTTGAGATTGAGACAAACGTGGTAATCGGAACATCGGTTACCATTGATGAGCTGATGGAGAAGGAAGGCTTCGACGCTGTCTTTATCGGTTCCGGAGCAGGACTTCCGAAGTTCATGGGAATCCCGGGGGAGAACTCCAACGGCGTATTCTCCGCTAACGAGTACCTGACAAGAAGCAATCTGATGAAGGCATTCCGCGATGATTATGACACACCGATTGCGGCCGGACATAAGGTAGCTGTAGTAGGCGGCGGAAACGTGGCCATGGATGCAGCGAGAACAGCTCTCCGCCTTGGCGCAGAGGTTTACATTGTATACAGAAGAAGTGAGAAGGAGCTTCCGGCCCGTGTGGAGGAGGTTCACCATGCAAAGGAGGAGGGAATTAAGTTCCATCTTCTGACTAACCCGGTAGAGATCCTGGCTGATGAGAATGGCTGGGTGAAGGGCATTGTATGCCGCAAGATGGAGCTGGGCGAGCCGGATGAGTCCGGAAGAAGACGTCCGGTAGAGGTCCCGGGTTCCGACTACACCATCGATGTGGATACGGTTATCATGGCTCTGGGAACATCCCCGAACCCGCTTATCTCGAATACCACAAAGGGACTGGACGTGAATAAGTGGAAATGTATCATTGCCGACGAGGCAAACGGCAAGACCACAAAAGAGGGCGTTTACGCCGGAGGTGACGCCGTGACAGGCGCGGCGACCGTAATTCTCGCCATGGAGGCCGGACGTGCCGGTGCAAGGGGAATTGACGAGTTCCTTTCCGGAAAAAAGGCTGAATAGTCAGACTGGAAAAGTGCAAAACCAGGCTGTCGGTTCAGCGGCGCGGCTTTCAAAGACGGAATGGGAGCATAAAAACCCATAAAAGAGGGATATGCAGCAGGGGCATGATATTTGACAGAGTATCATGTCCCTGCTTTGTTTACACAGGCAGTGAGCAGACGGAGGTGTCTGCGTATTCGGCTGATACGGGGAGACAGCGGGGAGAAGCTGCAGAGCATGTTTTATCTCATACAAAGGCAGAGCTGAAGAATTGAGAAAACGGCCGGTTTGCATGAGACAGAGGAGAATGACAGAAATGAAAAAGCAGGTTGATTTACTAAACGGGAAAATTATATCCGCTCTGACAGAGCTGGCTGTCCCCATTATGGGAACGGCGGCAGTTCAGATGGCCTACAATCTGACGGATATGGCATGGATTGGTCTTGTGGGGGCAACGGCAGTGGCCTCTGTGGGGGCGGCTGGAATGTATACCTGGCTTTCTACCGGAGTGGTAATGCTGGCCAAGATGGGAGGCCAGGTGAAGGTAGCCCACTCTCTGGGAGAAGGCAGGAAGGAGCGGGCGGCCCAGTACGGAAGAGGAGCGCTTCAGCTGGCAGTGCTCCTGGCGGTAATCTACGGTATTGTGATGAATGTGTTCGCTCATCCGCTGATCGGCTTCTTCGGACTGGAGGATCCGAAGATAAAGGGGGATGCGGTTATCTACCTGAGAATAGCAGGAGGGCTGATCATATTTACCTTCCTGAACCAGACGCTGACGAACCTGTTTACAGCCATCGGAAACAGCCGCGTTCCGTTTGCGGCCAACTGTATCGGAATGCTCAGCAACATTGTGCTGGATCCCATGCTGATTTTCGGGATCGGTTTCTTCCCCGAGATGGGAGTTGCAGGAGCTGCAGCGGCTACGGTGGCCTCCCAGGCAGTGGTGACAGCTGTGATGCTGTGGCACGTCAGACGGGACACAATCCTGTTTAACCGCATACGCTTCTGGGAGAAAACTCCCCTTCCCTATTTTATCATTATGGTAAAAATCGGCTTTCCCTCTGCTGTGCAGGAAACGATCTACTGCGGAATTTCCATGATCCTTACCAGGTTTGTAACTGGATGGGGCGATACGGCTGTGGCGGTTCAGAGGGTAGGAGGACAGATTGAATCTCTTTCCTGGATGGCAGCGGAAGGCTTTGGAATGGCCATCAACGCCTTTGTGGGGCAGAACTATGGGGCCAGGCAGTTTGAGCGAATGAAAAAGGGGTATTTTATCGCAGCCGGAATGATGGCAGTGTGGGGCAGCATTATTACTGCCCTGATGATCCTGTTCAGCACCCCGATTTTCGGCCTGTTCATCCACGAGGCCGATGTGCTTCCGTATGGGTCAGACTATCTGAAAATCATGGGGGTAGGACAGATTTTCATGTGTGTGGAGCTGATGACTGTGGGAGCGCTGGCTGGAATGGGAAAGACGCTTTACAGCTCCGTCATAAGCATCCTTCTGACCAGTGCGCGGATTCCGTTTGCCATGCTGTTCGGCTCAACGTCTCTGGGCCTGGACGGGATCTGGTGGGCACTGACGGTATCCAGCATTCTGAAGGGAATTATCTTCTTCCTGGTGTGCTGCCTTGTGCTGAAACGCATCATGAAGGGAACTGGACAGGAAGCGGGAAGCGTTCAGGCGTAAAATACTTATAAAAATGGAAGGGAGAGGAGTGGAATGAGATACCTGATGATAGGCGCCGGCGGAACCGGAGGATTTATGGCCGCCAACATGGCAGAGGCGGGACTTGATGTGGCGGTTATTGCAAGGGGAGAGCATCTTCGGCAGATACGGGCTCAGGGGCTGGAGCTGGAAACGCCGGAGCGCGGCGAGTACACCGTCCAGGTGAAGGCCTGCTCGATGGAAGAATATCTGGGCGCAGACGGAAGAAACGGCGGCGCGGAGGTGTCTGACAGACAGGCTCCGGATGTGATCTTCGTCTGCGTCAAGGGCTATTCGCTGGAGGAGGCCGTCTGCTTTATCAGACGGGCTGCGGGAGAAAAAACCATTGTAATTCCCGTTCTCAATATTTATGGAACAGGCGGGAGGATGCAGGAGAAGCTGCCGGAAATTCTGGTGACAGACGGCTGTATCTATATCTCTGCCAATATATCCTCCCCCGGACACCTGAAACGTCACGGGGATGTGTTCCGCGTCGTATTCGGACTGCGGAGGGGACAGAAGGCAGAGGAAAGCCAGAGGGAGCGCCTCCGTGATGTGGAGGCAGACCTGAGAAGGGCCGGAATTGAGGGGATTCTATCTGAAAATATAGAGAGAGACGCGCTGCTCAAGTTTTCCTATGTGTCCCCCCAGGCAGGCTGCGGCCTTTACTGTCACGCAGAGGCCGGGGAGATCCAGAAGGATGACAGAATGCGGGGCTTCTTTGTCCAGCTTGTCCGGGAGGTGGATGCTGTGGCAAAAGCCATGGGAATTGACTTCGGCGAGGATATCGTCAAGAGAAATCTGGCGATTCTGGATGCCCTGAAGCCCACTGCTTCCACCTCCATGCAGAGAGATCTGGAAAAGGGGAGCCAGTCAGAAATCGACGGCCTGATCTATGAGGTGGTGCGTCTGGGAGAGAAGTACGGGGTGGATGTGCCAGGGTACAGAAAAATCAGTGAAAAGTACCAGGAAATTTACAGGTAAAGGAGCGCACGGGCCGGCAAAACGGCAGAGGTGACACAGCAGAGCCTTCGCGGCGGAGACGCCGCGGAGGCTCTGCTGTGTTTTCTCAGGGATTCTGTGCGGAAGGGATGAAAATATCTGACTGCACGGCCCGGAGGATGAGGAACTTCCGGCACAGTAATTTTTTACATGGGAGAGATTGACTATTTCGCCTTTCCATGCGATAATAGCGGTATGTACGGTGTGATAAAATTAACAATGTACTAAAACACTTGTTTGAAAGGAGTCTTACAATGATTTATTCACATGAAGTAGAAAAGATGTGCCCAGTTGCACAGGGTGTCTGTCATGGAGCAGCTCCGATTCCAGAGGAGGCAAAGTGGGTTCAGGCCAAGGAGATCAAGGATATTTCCGGTTTAACACACGGTGTGGGCTGGTGTGCTCCGCAGCAGGGTGCATGCAAGCTGACTCTGAATGTAAAGGATGGAGTGATCCAGGAGGCTCTTGTAGAGACACTGGGATGCTCCGGTATGACACACTCCGCAGCCATGGCGGCAGAGATTCTTCCGGGAAGAACCATTCTTGAGGCTCTGAATACAGACCTTGTCTGCGACGCGATCAACACAGCCATGAGAGAGCTGTTCTTACAGATCGTTTATGGAAGAACACAGAGCGCCTTCTCTGAGGAGGGACTTCCGATTGGCGCAGGGCTTGAGGATTTAGGAAAGGGACTCCGCTCTCAGGTCGGCACCATGTATGGTACATTGAAAAAAGGCCCGCGCTACCTTGAGATGGCAGAAGGATATGTAACAGGCATTGCTCTGGATGCTGAGGATCAGATTATCGGATACCAGTATGTAAACCTTGGAAAGATGACAGATTTCATCAAGAAGGGCGACGATCCGACAACTGCTTACGAGAAGGCTAAGGGACAGTACGGCCGCGTGGCTGACGCTGTCAAGATCATCGATCCGAGAGAGGAGTAATTGTCTTTCGGCTCTGTCTGTGCAGGGGATACAGGCGCCGGGACATATGAACGAAAAGACAGGCGGCTTCCCAAAAATATGCGGATGCCAGGACGTATGGGCGCAGGAAACAGGGGAAGGCACCGGCAGAGAAAAGAGAGCAGTGAAATTCCCGGGCAGGGCAGATTCCCGGCACAGTGCCGGACTGTCAGGCGGTATTGCTTAAAATTCAGAGATTGTTAATTACATATCAAGGAGGAAACCACTCATGGCATTATTTGAATCATATGAGAGAAGAATTGATAAGATCAATTCCGTATTAAACAGCTATGGAATTGCTTCTATCGAGGAAGCTGAGAAAATTACAAAGGACGCCGGCCTGGACGTCTACAACCAGGTAAAGGGCATCCAGCCAATCTGCTTTGAAAACGCATGCTGGGCTTATATCACAGGCGCGGCTATCGCTATCAAGAAGGGCTGCCGCAAGGCATCGGACGCCGCTGCCGCTATCGGCGAGGGACTTCAGGCATTCTGCATCCCGGGATCCGTTGCAGACCAGAGAAAGGTAGGTTTAGGACACGGAAACCTTGGAAAGATGCTTCTCGAGGAAGATACAGACTGCTTCTGTTTCCTGGCAGGACACGAGTCCTTTGCGGCTGCTGAGGGCGCTATCGGTATCGCTGAGAAGGCAAACAAGGTCCGCCAGAAACCGCTTCGCGTTATCTTAAACGGTTTAGGAAAGGACGCTGCACAGATCATCGCCAGAATCAACGGTTTCACATACGTTGAGACACAGTACGACTACTACACAGGCGAGTTAAAGGAAGTATTCAGAAAGGCATACTCCGACGGACCCCGTGCAAAGGTAAACTGCTACGGCGCCAACGACGTGCGTGAGGGCGTTGCCATCATGTGGAAGGAGAACGTAGACGTTTCCATCACAGGAAACTCCACCAACCCGACACGCTTCCAGCATCCGGTAGCAGGAACATACAAGAAGGAGAGAGTAGAGGCAGGAAAGAAATACTTCTCCGTAGCTTCCGGCGGCGGTACAGGACGTACTCTGCACCCGGACAACATGGC
>JAHZAR010000012.1:32707-40274 GCA_019423835.1 Clostridiales bacterium
AGCAGGTCCTGCTTCCTACGGTATGACAGATACCATGGGACGTATGCACTCTGACGCACAGTTCGCTGGCTCCTCCTCCGTTCCGGCCCATGTAGAGATGATGGGACTGATCGGCGCAGGAAATAACCCGATGGTTGGTATGACAGGTGCTGTAGCGGTAGCCATTGAGGAAGCTGCTAAGGCGGGGAAGTTCTAAGAAATGCCCATTTTATAAGGGGTTCAGAAGTTCTGAGGTGTGCTGAAATGGTGCGAAAATCAGTGTGTAGCACACAAGCAGCGCACACGTAGCACACATACGTAGCGCACAAATAGAATGGCAGATAAGAGATGTTTCCCTGAGATTTTCTTGCGAAACATCTCTTATTTTGTTATTTTGCATATTTCTTTCTGTAACTGTTCTAGGTTTCTGTGAGTGTAGGTCTTTTCTGTAATGTCTGTGATGGCATGGCCTACGATGAGTTTTAAGATATATTCGTCCACATGGCACTCTTTTGCTTTAGTGATGAAGGTATGTCTGGTTTCATGGGGACGATGGGTGAGATTCAGGCGTTTCATCACTTTATTGAATCTGCCCCGGTATTTGTCATAGGTCATATAGGTTCCCTGCTGGCCGTTTTCGTCATTGAACAGATATTCTCTGTCCGGCGAATATCGCCGTTCAATGAGAGGGCAAATCAGGGGATGGATGGGGACAATACGGTTTTTTCCGGCGTCTGTTTTCATACCGCCTTTCATGGTTCTCGCTTCTAGGTCAATGTCGGCGTTTTTCAGAATCGCCAGCTCCTGGGGACGCCAGCCGCTGTAGATTCCAATGAGAATCATATCGGCAAAAGGAACTTCATTAACATTTTCCCAGAGCAGATTGATTTCTTCAGGAGAGAATGGAACGATTTCCCGTTCCGGAGCTTCTCTTTTCACAGCGTTGCAAAGCTGGGCATAATCCTTCTGTACGATTTCATGCTTCATAGCGTATCGGTACATCATATTAAACAGGGATTTGATTCTGCCTTTTGCGTCCCGGATGGTTCCTTCCAGATGTTCTACCCGGATGTCTTTCATCCGCATTTTGTATAATGGAGCGCAGTAATTGTAGGCGGCAGTGACAGTTCGGATACTGGACTTATTCGCCAAGGTAGGAAAATATTCCCGGCTCCACAGTTCATAGACTTCCTCAAAGGTAACGGAGTTGGTCTGAATGTCATAAGGGCTTGCGTTGTAATTGGCAAGGGCCTGAATGGCCTCGTCCTTTGTGTGAAAATATCCCAAAGTCACCCGGTTCTGCACCAGCTTTCCTTTCTTCTCGTTGAAGGCCCATCCCAGTGTGACCACTACCCGCCATGGGTTGCGGCGTTTGCCGGACAGCTTGTAGACGCTTCCGGTTCCGTTTGCCCGTTGTAATGCTTTCGCCATACGATCATCCTTTCTTTCGGTATTTGGTTTTCAAGGAACACTTATCTGCGTTCAGTCTAAAGGTTTTTCCTCCACTTCTGTAGCAGAATAATAAGCCAGGTCTTTATCCTGTAATTCTTTGTACCGCTGGCTGCTTATGCCGCCATTGTGGTACTGCTCCCGGTACTCAGCAAATTCTTCCAGGAACAGACACATATCTGCATTGAAATCTGCTGACTTGTCTTTACCATTGAATGTAATCGAACACTCCCACTCGTCATAATGGGGAGGACGCTTTACGTCAATGCGGAAATTCAGTCCTTTCACTCTGTCCAGCTTAAAAAGAAAATCCATAATATCTGACAGGCTGCGGATATTCTTTTCATCGTGCTCATAGCCGATCAGGTAAGTTGATGTGGTATCCAGCACCTTTGCCAGCTCGTTAATCATGGCGATGGAAACTTCAATCTCGCCGCTCTCATATTTCTGGATAGTACGGAGAGATTTGCCCAGCAACGTGGCAAGTTCTGTCTGATTGATTCCTTTCTTCTTTCTGGCCGCCCGGATTCTCTGGCCGATATTATTTTGATTTGCCATTTTCAGTTCACCTCCATTTTTATCATAACATAAAGAAATACGAATTACAAGTACATATTTATATGAAAATATCTTGACATATGAAGTAAACATACGTATAATAAAATATGAACTAATAATACGTATTTTTGCAGAAAGGAGGATAACTATGAGACTAAACGAAACAAAAATGCAGATTTTGATGGGTGAGCAGGAAATGAATATCCGTATGCTGGCAGAGCGGAGCGGTGTTTCCCGGCAAACCATCTCCTGTATCAAAGCCGGAAAAAGCTGTTCGCCGGTGGTGGCCTGCAAGCTGGCCGAAGCTCTGGGCGTAACAGTAGAAACCATTTTAAAGCAGTAGGAGGATTTGAATGGAGAAAACCAGATACTATGTAGAATTACCGCCGTTTACCGGAAGAAATGTGCCTGTGGGAGAAATCGCAAAGGCAATCGGGAAAGACGCACAGTATATCCGCTACGGCCTTCAGAAAGGAATCTTTTCCTTTGGATATGCAATCAAACTGGAAAATTCATCAGAGTACAACTACTATTGTCCAGACCGGAAAGTCTGGGAAGAAACAGGTTATTTCAGACAGGAGGATAAGAAAGAAAAAACCCTTGCGTAGCAGGCAAGAGTTTTTCACAGCAACAGGGGCGAGCCGCCGTTACCGTATCTCACAATACCAGTATAGCGGCGGCTTCTCCAAAAAGCAAGATATAATTTTTGAAGGAGGTGCCGAAGTTGGCAGAAAAGAAGCCGGAAGAACTAAAATTGATTACCATGGAAGAAATACAGGAAGAAAAGGTGGAATGGCTGCTTTATCCGTTCATCCCTTATGGGAAAGTCACCATTATTCAGGGAGATCCTGGAGAAGGAAAGACAACGATGGTGCTGCAGCTGATTGCCAGACTGACCAGAGGGGAAGCCATATTCCCGGAAGAAGAAACAGAAAATCAAGCAGAATCAGAAAGAACCCCCATTACCGTTCTGTATCAGACGGCGGAGGATGGTTTGGGCGATACCATTAAACCCAGACTGACCGCTGCCGGAGCCGATTGCAGCAAGGTGATTGTTATTGACGACAGAGAAAAGGCCCTTACTATGATGGATGAGCGTCTGGAAGCTGCTATAAAGGAAACAGCCGCCCGTCTGGTGGTCTTAGACCCCATACAGGGTTATCTGGGCGCTGATGTGGATATGAACAGGGCCAATGAAATTCGCCCAGTGATGAAGCGGATCAGTGCCCTTGCAGAGAAGTATCACTGTGCGATTGTGCTGATCGGTCATATGAATAAATGCTCTGGAGGAAAGTCTTCTTATCGCGGCCTGGGTTCCATTGATTTTCAGGCAGCAGCCCGAAGCGTTCTGGTGGTAGGCAGAGTGAAAGATGATGAACAGGTGCGTGTGGCTTGCCACATTAAAAGCTCGCTGGCCCCGGAGGGAACACCTATCGCCTTCCGGCTGGATAAGGAAAACGGATTTGAATGGATTGGCGAATATGAAATCAGCGCCGATGAACTCCTGTCCGGGGAACGCAGGGGCCAGAAAACCAGAAACGCGAAAGAATTTTTGAAAGAGATTCTGACAGACGGACAGAAGACCTATGCCGAGATCGATGCCGCAGCAAAGGAAAAAGGAATCAAGAAAAAGACCTTGTGGAATGCCAAAAAAGAACTGAATATTGATTCCGTCAAAATCGGAAGCCAGTGGTACTGGATGATGTAGTGAGGAAGATGGCAAGATTCCCTGTTTCTGGGGAAAGGGGAATCTTGCTATCTTGACTGCCGGTGAAGAAGTCTGAACGAATTAGCTTATTCACTCAAGGCAGGCACACGCCGACCAAAGAGAGGCGATCCCCGGTAGGGCGCAAAGGCAGCTTTTGATGGACGGTACGGCTGTCAAAAGTGCTTTTGCGTTACTTTCAGCGAAAGTAACAAAGCCTTATGGCGGCTTAAACGCCGCCCGTATCAGTTGAAGGAGGACAAGTCTATCGAAAGGTCAATCAGCGGAATGGTAGGGAAAGGTTCCCTTACACACAACAGCAGAGCATTTAAGGCGAAAAATGTCAAAGAGGATTATACTCAGCACAATGTTGAATACTGCAACGAAAATATTAAAGCAGTATATCACGAATTGTTTGATGAAGCCCTAGAACGATACAATGCGAAGCAGACACGCAGCGACAGAAAGATAGCAGATTATTACGAAAAGATTCGCACTTCCAAACAGGAAAAACTATTTCATGAGGTTATTTTCCAGATTGGAAATAAGGACGATATGAATGCACGAAGCCAGAATGGTGAACTGGCGAAAGAAATTCTGGATGAGTATATGAAAGAATTTCCAAAGAGAAATCCCAATCTTAGAGTGTTCTCAGCACATCTTCACATGGACGAAGAAACACCGCACCTTCACATTGATTTCGTTCCCTTTGTGACAGGGAGCAAAAGAGGTCTTGATACCAGAGTTTCCTTAAAGCAGGCCCTGGCTTCTCAGGGATTCAAAGGCGGCACACGGCAGGCCACAGAACAGAGTCAGTGGATGGAAGCGGAAAAGAAGGAACTGGCAAAGGTAATGGAGCGCCATGGCGTAATCTGGAAGCAGTTGGGAACACACAGGAAACATCTGAGAGTGCTGGATTTTCAGAAACAGGAGCGTGAAAAAGAGGTGGTGGCGCTTACTGCTCAAAAGGAAGAAATCAGCCAGAGTATCACAGAAATGCAGGCTGCTGCCGACGGTGAAAAAAGAAATTTACAAGAATTGCAGGAGCAGAAGGCTGCCATGCAGAAAGAGATTCGGAAAATGTCATCCGATAAAAAGCTGACAGAGAAGAATATCCATGTAATTCGTGAAGATCCGGCATGGCAGCTGCCGGAGCCGGGGGTGGTGACAACGGCAAAATCTTACCGGGATAAAAAGGCCATTCCTTTGTTGGAGAAAGTAAAGGAAACGCTGGTGTCGGCGCTGATCCGGAATGTACAACTTACAGAAATGATCGAGAAGCTGAAACATCAGATAGAACAACTGCAAAGAAGCAATCATTCACTGGAAGTCAAAGCTGACCGATTGGAGAAAGAAAATACTGATTTGCAGGTGCAAAGCCGGAATTTCCGATACTTGAAAGCAGAGCTTGGAGAACAGAGAGTTTCTGAAATTATAGAGAACCGGAAGGCGGCAGAAGTGCCTGTTACGGATTCCATACACCGAAAAAGGAAGGAGGTATCACTGTGACAGATATGGAGAAAAAGATTATGCTACGGCTTTGTGCCAAAGTCATAGAATATATGGATTTTGAAACAGACCCGGAGGCAGAACGGCTGGTAAACTGGGTGATACTGGATAATCAGAGAAAGCAAAATAACAATGAAATTCGTTCTTTGATGGCAGAGTATAAGAAAAGTGAGCCGGAACGGAGGGAAAGCATTCATGCGGCCATCAAACGGGGAAAGGAGATATGCGACCGGAGAGATGAGTTATATGAGAGCCAGCAGGAAATAAAGCATAAGCTGTGGAAGCTGGAACGGGAAATTTGATTTTTCCTTGAGTGTAATAAGCACATGGCGCTAGCGCCATGATGGAGAGGGCGAACAACGGAGAAGGTGGCTGTTGATTCGCCCTTTTGCTATATGTTTTTGTTATTCGCAGGTGTCTGTGAAATCCTTCTGGTAAATCTCAATCATCATACGAGCGCCCAGGCGAAAGCCGTCAATGAACATTTCTGACATTTCTAAAGGGAGTGTGTCCAGTTGCTCATCCATGATTTCAACGAAGCGTTTGTCTAAAGGTGGTTCTAAGACTTTTAGTTGTTTGACGAAGTCCTCATAGTGCTTGTAATGTTCCTGGCGCAACTTTCGATATTCTTCTGTTTTGGGTGTGTACTGCTCGGCAGGGAAAACTTCTCCGTCATATAACTGTAGTAACAGACTTTTCATACATATTCTCCTTTGCTAAAGTATTTTTGACATTCACTAAATGTCAACTCGATTCTTAGTTTATCATATAATGAGAAAAATGACAATCACTGAATGTCAATCAAGGAGAATTTTATGTATAAAAACAAGGCAGAAAACGGGGAAAATAACATCTGCGGCCAGAGAATTAAGGAAATTCGGGAGAACCTGCCAGAGAAAACTTCTCAGCGAAAGCTGGCAGATATGCTGCAAATGGCTGGATTGGATATTGATAAGAATGCTGTGCAGCGGATTGAAAGCGGGAAACGGTTTGTGACGGATATTGAGTTAAAGGTGATTGCGGAGGTGCTGGGGGTTAGTTATCAAGAGCTGTTGGATTGATAAAATATGGAGGATAGATGCATTATATAAAAATTAAGAAAAAGGAAATAGATCAATGTAATATTTGCGGACAAATTGGAAAAATGACTTGGGATCACGTTCCGCCTAAATCATCAGGAAATAATTTGGGAATAAAAGTCAATACACTTTTTGAAGGATTGCCTACAGAGACGAGTTATCAGAAAAACTTTCAAAGTGGTATAAAATTTAGATCTCTATGTCAAAAGTGTAATGGAGAAATACTAAGCCGATATGACAAGGCATATATAAATTTTATTGATGATGTAAAGCAAATACTTAATTCTTCTATTATTTTGCCAGAAGTAGTTCAAGTTCCTGTTCAAATTAATAAAGTATGCAGAGCGATTTGTGGACATATTCTAGCAGCAAAAGATTTTTTTGATAAATCTTCTTTAATTGATAAAGAATTAAGAAAATTTGTATTAGATGAGAACTATAAAATGGGCCCAGATTATCGTCTGTATTTTTGGATATATCCATACAATTCTATAATGATAGTAAGGGATGTTGTAGTGAAGAGTTATACTGATAAGGTACCTTTTCCCAAAGGAGTAATCACATGTATTTCTTCATTCCCAATTGCATTTATCTTATCGGTGGAAGACAATGACAAGTGTGGATTGCATAATTTGATGAAATATAGAACAAACAACATAGATGATATAGTTAATATTCCTATCGATTTTAGAAGCAGTTATTATCTAGAAAGTAAAAATATAAGAAATTTTTTATGGCCATGTAATACTGGAATAGGCTGGGATGAAGCAAGTTTTGTTATAGGTGGAGAATCTATGAATGATTCACGGTTGGGGATAACTAGTTTAAATAAAAAGGGAGCAAAATAATATGGGAAAAAGTTATGTCTGCCCTCATTGTGGTGCTTATGCCGGAATGGAAGAGTCTAGTTATGAAGTTCAATTCATAAATGACAGTTATTATTGGTTGAATGGTGCATATAAGCAGGCGGCTAGATTTGTAAATGAAAATGGGAATCCAATAGACAAAAATGGAAATTTAATTAAGAATGATATATTAACTATAGTTACTTGCAGAGCGTGTAATCAGTATCAGCTATGGATTAATGATCATATGGTATATCCCATGACTACAAATATTCCATTACCATCGAAGGATATGCCAGATAATATAAAAAATTTATATAATGAAGCAAGGGATGTTTTTGAAATTTCGCCAAAATCAGGAGCTGCCTTGTTAAGGTTAGCATTACAAATGTTGTGCAAAGAGTTGGGGGAAGATGGGAAAAATATTAATGATAATATTGCTA
>JAHZAR010000122.1 GCA_019423835.1 Clostridiales bacterium
CCAATGGTTGCCAGTACTCCTAGTGATGTCAAAACAGTTACGGTGGCGATCATTGTCGTCTCACTAAAGGTGAATGGGCGTTTCAGTTTTACGGAAGAAGTGCCGCTGGATAAGACATTTTTTTGATCGTCATAAATAGTAACGTGTACGGAGGTGTTTTGATACTGATCTTTCCAGGAATCTTTGTACAGAATGAATTTTTTTATGCTCCAGTTTCCTTTGGAATCCACCGTAACAGTTTGTGTATCCGCATCGTTGGCAGAGATTTCCACGGCTGCCCCCGGTATCGGAAAGGTTCCTGAGATATCCACCTCGTTGCCATTGGCAACCGTTCCCAGGGTAAAGGAATAGGTTCCAGGGCTGTAGGCAGGTAAAGTCACAGAAAAGACTTTTTTCATGGCGAAGTTTCCTGTTCCTATGATACAGGTAATGTAGTCTGTTGCCGGGGCAGCTGCAGAAGTGTTGATAAGCCCGGTGTAACTGCCGACAGAGTACTTTTTCAGAGGTGAAGCAGGATAAGAGGGCATATAGAGTCCGGCTTCCACAGGTTCAAGGCGCCATTCCAGAGGCTGGTTTCCTGCGGCTGCAGGCAGATTGTCGATCCTGTTTTCCACTGGTGCGGGGAGTGACAGGGAAGAGTAGGCTGCCGCCAAATCACTTCCCTGTGTGCCTGCTTTCCTCATCAGTGCATACAGGGCAATATTTCCGTATGTATTTTTCTTGGTATACAGGTCTGTACCATTGACGTAGCAGGTGTCCTTCACCAGCTGAATATTTGCATACAAATCCTGCCCGCTTATGATTCTGTGTCTTTCACAGGGGGCTAAAACATTTCCGTAAAGATAGGGGGTATAGGTGCATGTGATTGTAAAGTCTGTCCCGGCTGCGGGAATCAGCTGTGGGGAGGGGATAGGGACTGCATGATAGCCGGCATAGGATAAGTCATAGTTTTTCAGGATGGTGATCGCAGCTTTGCCGGCTGGAGTCATCGATACATCTGCCACACAGGGGGTAAGGTTAAATAGTCCTACATGAGTGAGCTCCTCGTCGTCCTCCTCGGTTGTATATTTAACGCTGAATTCTACTTTGGAGGCACTTTGTCCGATCCCTTCCATCATACCGAACGAGGCTCTGGCATAAACCTTTCTTGGAATTTTGCAGAAATCTTCCATAATATCCATTACACAGGAACCCCCTTTCATATTTGCATCCTCGTAGGAGAGCCAGAAATAACCGTCCCAGGTGTTGGTGGTGCCATGGCTGTTGCGGCAGAGAAAAGCTCCATTTGAGAGAGGAGCACTGCCATATACGGTTTTAAAATTACTTTTTGAATAAGTGTCATCCCAGCCGACAACCGAAACGGCGTGATGTCCACGCTTTACACCAGAAGGAATCATAGAGCTGTCAGGGGAATAATAAGAACGTGTCTCTTTTCCTCCAGAAGTTTTTATATTCATAAACTCCGTTGAATTCCAGAGCAGACTGATGCCTACAGAGGTGCCGTCTGACAGGCAGTACTTTATCTGGTCGATAAAGTGTCTACAGGGCGGAGCGCCTGTGGGATCGGCCAGAAACTGGTATCCGGTTACATAAAACTTCCTTTCCTTTTTTGCCCCTGTTTCCGGCGAACGGGCAGTCAGGATACTGGTCTTGGGGAGAGCAGGATCTGTAATGTTGGCCACAGCCCCGCCTCCTCTGCCATAGTAAGCAGCGGCCAGGGTTCTGTTTCCGCCATAACCGGGCTTTTTTTTCGTGGCGGTAGGCGGGTGCGGCAGTTTTCCGCGGAGATTTTTTTTCATTCCGGAGGCATCCAGGTCAAACATGTCGTAGGTAAAATGTGCCTCGGAAAAAACTGCGTAAATATCCGTATTGGAGGGAATCTTCCCATGGGACAGCAGGAAGGTTTCCAGAGAACAGGTGGCGGCATAGGTCCAGCAGTTTGATGTAAACTGTCGTTTTACAGGGGTCAGATACTTGTCCGGAATCTGGTACTTGTCTGGAAAAATACCGTCGAGAGGTGCTTTACGTGTTTCTACATAGGGGATAGTGATATCTTCATCCGCCTCATAGCCGTCGGACAGTTCATCCAACTCCGCTGCTGTCAGTACTTCATAGTCTTTTTCATTCATAGGGGGTCCTCCTGTCAGTAAAGATAGATTCTATTTGCACAGCCGTACACGGCTGCAGCTGCTATGGTGACTTAGAAATTTTTAAATTTTGAACTACTGACGAATTTCTGTTTTTTCTGAAGAACGATGTTGACTGTATATAGACAGTATACCAGAAAACGAGAAAAAATGTGATTTGCTATTTATGGGAATGCAGGGAAGAGCATTCAGCCTGCAGATGTCCAGTTATAGTGCCCTTTTGGTGTCTTTTGCGCAGGATGCACGAAAAACCGGGGGGATTTTGCTGGAGAGATGTGACAGGGATTGAGTTGCTGAGATATGCCTCCCGTACGCTCCGAAAATCCCACACACCGGCCTTTCGACTTGGCGGACTGAAACCGGACAGAAACTCACTTTTCCAGAATTGAAAAAACAGAGCTGTCTGTTTTCCGGCTGATCTTGTTGTATTTGGGCGCTGCTGAGTAGGATCTGAGCAGAGAGATCATTTTGACGAGATCTGACTCTGACAGCTCGCTCCCGGTCAATTTCGCCTCAGTAATGGACAGGTAGCGCTCATTCTGCACTGCCCCTGAGAGCAGCTCCAGAAATTCCGGCATGACTCTCGGATCTTTTCTGAACGCTTCCAGCTTTTTGGAGGAGATTAAGATTTCTGGTTCATTGAGCAGCAGCTGGCCCCTGATATAAGGAAGGGTCTCCGGCTCTATCTCGTTTTCTGAAAGACACATACGGTGTATGGTAGGACGCTTATTGGAGCCGGCGGACGTGGTGACAGCGTTTGCCATGACGCATTTCAGGTTTTTATTAAACAGGTAAAAGTGGCTGAAGACCAGGAGGCAAAACTCCCCGATTTCCTTTGAAAATAAGAAAACATAGGCGCTGCGCATAGTGGAGGAGATTGCCATTTGGCCTCTGTAATTTTTTGTTAAGGATTTGCTGCTTTCATGAATATAAAGCGTCAGTTCAGCCCGGCATATGCCCTTCTCTGGTCTAAGGTCTAATGTCCCCCTTATTAAATCGGAATTCCTCCCTGTAGTCTGGTAAAAATATACGCTGTATGTGTGCATGTATCCTTTAAATGCCATATTGTCCGGATCGGTGATGATGGCATCGGTGGTGCAGCTGTCAAACGGCTTTTCGGACTGCGGTTCTCTGATAAGCTCTTCCAGAGAAATCTCCAGGCCGCTGCACAGAGCCAGAAGGTTGGAAAGAGAGTAATCGTGGTTCCCCTTCAGGATATTGGAAATAGTCGGCTGGCTGATTTTCATGCCCCGGGCGGCACAGAGCCTGACCAGAGAACTCTGTGACAGTCTCTTTTCTTTCATCTGCTGTGACAGATTTGCTGCAATATTTGCGTAGATCGGATTTTGCTGCGGATTCTCAAAATGTTTTTCCATACTGCCTCCATTCTTTTGCCATGTATTAGCATTTTGTGCGCGGACTGAATCGATACTGTGATTATATATTAAAATTTTAATAGTTAAAAGTAAATCATTAAAAAAATAATGGTTTTTTAAAAAAATACTGAAATATACTGTCTTAATATTAGTCTTTTTTTGATAATAATGGGAATAATGGAAAAAAACGCCCTGAGATACTTGACAAACAGGGACAGCGATGGGATAATATATCGTGGATTGCTTCCAAATAACAAAACAGAGGATATTCACAACGACCAAGAAGCAAATATCCTCTGAATTTATTGTTTTTAGCAAAATACTTTATTACTTATGTAACCATTGTATTTCACTGTTCTGAAAATTGATTTAATTTTCCTCTTCAACAAACAGGAAACTATTAAATCTCTATTTACAAGAATAAAATAGCACAACTTCTGCAGATAGTCAAGTATTGTTTCTGCTTGCGCACCGCTGTTTATTCTATCATGTGTCAGACAGATTGTCAACCTTGAAATTCAATGGCTTGGGAATTACTCCATGAGGAATGGTGAACATATGGCACGGGTTAGAAAAAAAGGAAAGAACGAGAGGGACAGAAAGGCAAAGCAGGAAGAAGACAGGGACAAAACCAGATATGAACAAACCATACATGAACAAACCATGCATGAACAAACCATGCATGATCAAATCGCATATGATCAGAATCAAAACAGGAAAAATGTCATATGGTATGTCCTTGCCGGCTGCGTTCTGGAGATAGTTCTGGAGGTATTCGCCAGCGGTACCGTCTGCAGCCTGCTGATGGGGGGAGGAGTGGCGGTACTTGGCGGGAGCGTTTCATTTATTGCGAGCCATGCAAAGCCGGGCCGTGATAAGTCCAGGACCCCCCCGGAGCCGCTGTATGGGAAAAAAGGGAGCCTGATCTCTGCGGCAGAGAAACATGCAGAACAGATTTGGCGGGATGTATGCTGCCGCTTTCCCCTGGCAGGTCTCTGCTTTGTGGCCTCCCTCTCCCTGCTGTCTGTCACATCCCTGGCTCAGTGCCATGCGGCTGGTCATCTTTTAAAGCTCAGCTCTTCTCTGTGTACTACGCTGATGAGAAAGGCAGAGGAGGGGGAAGCGCCGGATTCCAGGCAGAAGGAGAAGTCTGAAGCCGAACCGGAACAGGAGCCGGAGCCAATACCGGAACCAGAGCCGGGCATACCTGCCCGGGAACCTGCCGGTACAGGGGGAGAAGCCGAAGACATGCCGGATGTAGAGGTGATGTACTCAGATTTTGAGACTTACCGGGATGAGGTGTATTTTCTGACAGGAGATTACCGGATCACAGATTGGGATAATGCAGAACAGGTGAATGTGCAGGTTCAGAAATTTGTCAGCTCCAGGCTGAATCAGAGGAGAGAGAATCCGCCTTTGACTTCAGAATATGAAAAACTCGTCAGCCAGGCCAGCGAGCAGGAAAGTACATTTACAGAAGAACTGGGTTATCTCGAGGCGAGGATCCGGCTTTACGGGATGAGGAAGGAAGCCTGGGAGATAGTTCCCACCTACGAGGTGGAAAAACTGCTTGCCAAGGGCGGACATGAGATAGCCCTGGAGTGGGATATGACGGCACGGACGGATAAAAACTTTCACTTTGAGCACTGTGAGATCCTATCTCTTCACTGGAGATTTGACTGCCTGGCTTTTGAGCAGGCTGCCGGCAGCACGTCAGAAATTATCCACCAGATTCACAGCCGATATAAGGAACTGCAGGATAAGGGGATCGAGATAACCTACACGTCAGCCCTGGAGGATGCCTTTAAGAAGCTGTGCATCTGTGAATAGAAATACATCTGCTCAGGTTCAGACTCAATTGTCTGGTTTGGTTTCGGCAGGAGGGATCCCTATTTATGCTGCACTACATTTTGACTGATTTACAGGATACAGTGGCACATATTCCTGTGAGCATAGCAGCCGGAGTACTCGCTCTGGCTCTCTGCGTATTCATTAACAGATACTTTTGCAAAAATCTGCCCTGCGGCTCCGGCTTTCTGCTGGGCGTGTACCTGGAGCAGCTGGCCTGGCTGGTATTTTTTAACCGGCCTCCCGGCAGCCGCAGAAGCCTTGACCTGTCATTGTTTGACACTCTGAGCCACAGCGTAAGGGGAAATTCCTATGTACTGGAAAATATACTGCTCTTTATTCCGTTCGGCCTGCTCCTTCCTGTGTTTTTCAGAGACAGGTTCGGCTTCCTGCTCTGTACGGTACTGGCCTTTCTGTGCAGCCTGTTTATTGAAACTATCCAGTATGTCACTGCAAGAGGCTATTCACAGACAGACGACATTGTTATGAATGTCCTGGGAGCAGTCCTGGGGTATATGCTGTTTCGGGTGACGAAACTCGTTTACAGAATGGCCGGGCGGCTGCTTTAGCTGGATATACCAAGGGATATACCAATGGGCTGAGGGCGCCTGCGCAAAGGTGCAAAACAGATTGGTAAGAGAAAATATGTAAAAGGTCTGAAGCACAGGAATATGAAAAAGATGATCCAATACGGCAGGGACTTTCGTGAAAAAAGCATGGCAGCAGCGGTGTGCCTCCAATTAGTTTCAGCCCGCGTCCTATATGTGAAATTTTAAATATGCAGCTGAGAGGGCTCTTCTATGATAAGACAGAATTCATAGAAGGCCTTTTTATTATGCAAAACAAGGGGATTTGTACATCTGGCCAAGTGGCGGGAGAATAACGCCAGCCATCAGCTGCAGAAAAATAGAGCAGAAAGATTGGTCTGAAGAGATGAAGACGATTATTTGAAAGTGCCGGATAAGAAAAGTTGGATAAATATAGAAGAAATGACGAAATTAGTATTATGTTGTAA
>JAHZAR010000123.1 GCA_019423835.1 Clostridiales bacterium
TTGATTTTAATATGATGATACCATCAAAACATGAATTTTTCCACCGGCGGGCACAGAATACGCGAGAATCCTTAACACGGGAAATCGCCACTGCACAAATTGTAAAAAGCCGGGTAAAAATATGAGAAATTTTGATTGTATGCGGTTGACAGGCAGGATGTGAGATGGTTTGAGGAGCACATCCGGTACGCTTCTAAAAAATGTTTTAATCCCCAAGCGGCCGCTAAGCTGATGGGCCATGAGAAAGAGAATAGATCAGAAAAGAAAAGGATACCTGAGGGGCACTCCGTAATGCATGTCCCTTCAGAGCCGGCAGGCTTTGTGCGAAAAGAGATAGCTGCAAGAAAGAACAGATGTTCTGAATTGCGGCTATACTTTTTTATCTGTCCATGGTATAATTTGTCTGACTGGAAGAAAGATAAGTACGAAGTGTGAGCATTTGCCTTTACCCAGTCTGGCAGCAAAGAACCAAAGGTTCTGAGTATGGCAGAAGGAGCGATTCTGTGCAGATAAATGGAAGGGCGGAACCTTCGGGGAAGATTTTGATGCAGGTGAGGGGAGATATCTTCACAAAGCAGGAACACAGAAAAATGTACAATTGTGATTGAAGGAGAACTGTATGGACCATTTCGAACTAGTATCCGAATACGCCCCCACCGGCGATCAGCCTCAGGCCATCGCCGAGCTGGTTAAGGGCTTTAAAGAAGGAAATCAATTTGAGACGCTGCTGGGAGTCACCGGCTCCGGCAAGACCTTTACCATGGCCAATGTGATCCAGGCACTAAACAAGCCTACGCTGATTATCGCCCACAATAAGACCCTGGCAGCCCAGCTTTACAGTGAATTTAAAGAATTTTTCCCCAATAATGCGGTGGAGTATTTTGTATCCTACTATGACTACTACCAGCCTGAGGCCTACGTCCCGTCTACGGACACCTATATTGAAAAGGACTCATCCATCAACGACGAGATCGATAAGCTTCGCCATTCCGCTACTGCAGCCCTCTCCGAGAGAAGCGATGTCATCATCGTGGCTTCTGTCTCCTGCATTTACGGCCTGGGAAGCCCTATTGACTATAAGGAGATGGTGATCTCCCTGCGTCCCGGCATGATCAAGGATCGGGATGAGGTGATACACAAGCTCATAGATATTCAGTACACGAGAAACGACATGGATTTCAAGCGCGGTTCTTTCCGCGTCCGCGGTGATGTGCTGGAAATCTACCCGGCTTACTCCGGCGGCGATGCCTACCGGATAGAGTTCTTCGGGGATGAGGTGGACCGGATTACAGAGATTGATACCCTGACCGGGGAGATCAAGGCTCAGCTGGGACATGTGGCTATTTTCCCGGCGTCCCACTATGTCATTCCCAAAGAGAAGATGGAGCTGGCGGCCCAGAACATTCTGGAAGAGCTCAGGGAGCAGGTGGCCTGGTTCAAGAGCGAGGACAAGCTCCTGGAGGCACAGCGCATCTCGGAGAGAACCAACTTTGATGTGGAGATGATGCGGGAAACAGGATTCTGCTCGGGAATTGAAAACTACTCCCGCCACCTGACGGGTTCTGCGCCGGGAGAGCCGCCCTGTACGCTCATCGACTATTTTCCGGAGGATTTCCTCATTATAATAGATGAGTCCCATATTACCCTGCCCCAGATCAGAGGAATGTACGCCGGAGACCGCTCCAGAAAAAAGACACTGGTGGAGTACGGCTTCCGCCTGCCGTCGGCTCTTGATAACCGTCCTCTGAATTTTGAGGAGTTCGAGTCTAAAATCGATCAGATGCTCTTTGTCTCTGCCACTCCCTCTGACTATGAGGAGGCCCACGAAATGCTTCGGGCCGAGCAGATTATCCGTCCTACCGGTCTTCTCGATCCGCCCATTGAGGTGCGCCCGGTGGAGGGACAGATCGATGATCTGGTCAGCGAGGTCAACCGGGAAATCGAGAAGAAGGGAAAGGTGCTCATCACTACTCTGACGAAGCGGATGGCCGAGGATCTGACCGATTATATGAGAGATGCCGGCATCCGTGTGAAATATCTGCACTCCGATATTGACACGCTGGAACGGGCTGAGATTATCCGGGATATGCGCCTGGATGTGTTTGATGTTCTGGTGGGTATCAACCTTCTGCGAGAGGGACTGGATATCCCGGAAATTTCCCTGGTAGCAATTCTCGATGCGGACAAGGAAGGATTCCTGCGCTCGGAAACCTCCCTGATCCAGACTGTGGGAAGGGCAGCGCGAAATTCCGAGGGGCATGTAATCATGTATGCCGACATGATTACCGATTCTATGCGCGTCGCCATTGAGGAGACAAAGAGAAGAAGGGAAATCCAGCAGGCCTACAATGAGGAACACCATATAACGCCGACGACGATCAAAAAGGCGGTGCGGGATCTGATCAGTATTTCTCAGGCGGCCGAGGGCGTGACGAACGAGGTGACAAAGGATCCGGAGTCCATGGATGAGAAGGAGCTTAAGAAGCTGGTGAAGGAGCTGACGAAGAAGATGCCCCAGGCAGCCGCCGAGCTGAATTTTGAGGAGGCAACCATCCTCCGCGACCGGATGGTGGAGATCAGGAAAATGCTCCTGGAGCTGGAAGGAAATTAGGACAGACTCGGGAAAGCCGCGGAAAAGGCGGGGATCAGAACCCGGAATTTATGACAGGCTGGGAACGGTTTGGCCTGGCAGCAGCCGTCAGGCCTTCTGCCTTCCGGTGTCAGACATTGACAATAAATGCGTATTCTATTAGAATAAACGTGCAGTTCAGAATGAGGGGAAGGCCTGGAGGGCTGGCCCCTGAAAATTAATGTCTGGACGAGGACGGAGAGAGATATGAAACTATAAGGAGAGAGGTACCTTGTCGGAGAGGTGATGGTAGCTGACCGTCTGACCAGGCGTCTGGAAGCTCTTGGCGTCAACGAAAAGACAAAAATAACAATTATGAATAAAAAAAAGAGCGGGACCCTGATCGTGAAGGTGAGAGGCACCCGGCTGGCTCTCGGGCGCGGCATTGCAGAGGGGATTGAAATCCAGCCCCTGGACAGAAGGGAGGGAGCAGCACAGTGAGCGGACAGAATCAGGAGAAACAGATAACCGTAGGCTTTGTGGGAAATCCCAACTGCGGAAAGACCACACTGTTCAACGCATTTACAGGAGCAAAGCTCAAGGTGGCCAACTGGCCCGGAGTAACGGTAGAGCGCGTGGAGGGGGAGACAAGCTACAAGGGCCGCCCCATCCGGGTCATCGATCTGCCGGGAATCTACAGCCTGACCTCCTATACCATCGAGGAGCGGGTGACGAGAAAGTGTATTGAGGAGAATGAGGTCGATGTCATCATCAATGTAGTGGACGCCTCATCTCTGGAGAGGAATCTCTACCTGACCCTGCAGCTTCTGGAGCTCAGAAAGCCTGTAATCCTTGCCTTAAACATGATGGATATTGTGGAAGAGCGGGGGATGGAGATCGATCTCCACCGCCTTCCTGAGATGCTGGGAGGCATTCCCTGTATCCCCGTATCAGCCAGACGGAGGACAGGTCTTGACGTGCTGATGCATGCAGTGGTCCACCACTACGAGGAGGAACCACATGGAATTGTCGTCCGCTATCAGGAACCTATCGAGAGGCTTATTGAAAAGACGGAGGTGGTCCTGAGAGCCAGGTTTGGCGAGATGGAAAATCTTCGCTGGCATGCAATTAAAATGCTGGAATACGATGAGACTGTCTGTCAGGAGCATCCGGTGGATCTGAGCAATATCATCGACAGGAGCTATGAAAAGGATATTATCAATGAGAAATATGACTACATAGAGGAGATCATTTCCGAGTGCCTGGTCAACAAGGAGAGCAAATCCGAGCGGACCGATCAGATTGACCGGCTTCTGACACATCCTGTTCTGGGCATTCCGGTCTTCCTAGGAATTATGGCGCTGGTATTCTTCTTCACCTTTACCGTAGGCGATTTTCTGAAGGGCTATTTTGAGGCGGGGCTGGACTGGTTTTCTGCTGCCGCCCAGACATTTCTGACGAATATTCATGTGGCTGGCTGGATGGAGTCCCTGATTGTCGATGGTATTATTGCGGGGGTAGGCGGGATCCTGACCTTCCTCCCCAATATTTTCATCCTGTTTCTTGCGCTGGCCTTTTTGGAGGACAGCGGCTACATGTCCCGTGTGGCTTACGTAATGAACGAAACTATGGGAATGGTAGGACTTTCGGGAAAGGCCTTTCTCCCCATGCTTCTGGGATTTGGATGTACGGTTCCGGCGATTATGGCAACCAGGGCGCTGGAGAGCCAGAAGGACAGGCGGCGCACTATTCTTGTGACTCCCTTTATGTCCTGCTCCGCCAGACTTCCGATTTACGTTCTGTTTGCAGAACTGTTCTTCCCGGATCATGCTCTCCTGGTGGCCTACTCCCTCTACCTGATCGGCCTTGCAGTGGCGATTCTGGTGGCATTTGTCGTATACCGCTCCTCAAAGGAGGAGTACGAGAATATACTTCTGATTGAGCTTCCGGAGTACAAGACGCCCAACGCAAGGACTGTGGCGATCTATGTCTGGGACAAGGTGAAGGATTACCTGACAAAGGCAGGAACCACCATTTTTGTGGCTTCCATTATTCTCTGGTTTATCTTAAATCTGGGGCCATCCGGTCTTGTGACAGATGTATCAGACAGCTTTGCTGCAATGATTGGCCATTACATTTCCTTCCTCCTAGTTCCGGCAGGGCTTGGAAGCTGGCAGATTGTAGTTGCCCTCATCTCGGGAATCTCGGCCAAGGAGGTGGTGGTTTCCAGCTTCTCCGTGCTCTATGGAATCGGAAACATCAACTCGGCGGGAGGCATGGCACAGCTTGGCACAGCACTGTCAGCCGCCGGTTTTGGTGCAGTCAACGCCTATGCGCTGATGATTTTCTGCCTGCTCTACACCCCGTGTGCCGCTACGATCGCTACGATTAAGAGAGAAACCCATTCCTGGAAATGGACCTGCGGCATGATGGCCTTTCAGCTGATTGTGGCCTGGGCGGCAGCTGTGCTGGTTTACCAGGTGGGAAGCCGGCTCTTCTGACAGAAAGGGGCTGAAAACCGATTCGATGCAGCAGCTGCGTAGCGGAGTGAAACAGACATTTCCATAACCTGAAGTAAGTGACCTAAAGGAGTATGACGAATGAAAGACAGAGTGCTGGTAGATATGGCGGCGCTGGCCGGTGAGATTATGCTGGTCAGCGGGGCGGAAATTTACCGGGTGGAGGACACGGTCATCCGTATTCTCTGGTATTCAGGCGCAACGGAAGCAGAGGTGGTTGTCATGGCAACAGGGATCTTTATTACCCTGGCGTCCACTGAGGGCGAGCCTCTCAGTGTGGTGCGCAGAGTCAGGAAAAGGGCAACGAATATGAACCGTGTTTACCGGGTAAATGACGTGTCGAGAAGGTTCTGCCGCGGGAACCTCTCATTGGAGGATTCTGAAAAACAGCTGAGAGAAATTGCAGGGGAGATCCAGTATGGCAGAAGACTTCGCATCCTTGGCTACACACTTACGCCGGCAGCCTTTGCCATCATGTTCGGCGGCGGCTGGCTGGAGGTTCTGGCAGCCGGAGCAGTCGGAATGGTGATGGCTCTTTTCGAGATCCTGATTGGACGCGTGCGTCTGAATGATTTCTTTTCCAATGCTTCAGAAGCTTTTATTGCGGCGTTTCTCTCCCTGGCTGTCAGGGCTGTCTTTCTCCCCACTCTCAATATCGACGCTGTGATTATCAGCGATTTGATGCCGCTTGTGCCCGGGGTAACCTTTACCTCGGCTATCAGAGATACCTTGAATGGGGATTACACATCTGGAATAGCAAGGATTCTTGAGGCCATCGTGGTTGCCCTGGCTGTGGCATCCGGCACAGGAGCGGCCATGATGCTTGGCGGAATGTTGGGAGGTGCAGCATAATGGCGGCGCAGGCAGTGGCATCGTTTATCGCGATCGTAGGCTTTGGAATCCTTCTGGAGGTTCCGGCAAAGCATGTGATCCATGCAGGAATTGCAGGTGCGGTGTGCTGGCTTTCCTATCTTCTGGTGCAGGAGATGGGATATTCCCTCATTGCAGCTGCCTTCTGGTCCAGTATACTGGTGGCTCTGTTAAGTCATATTTTTGCCAGAGCATTCAAGGCTCCTGTTACGGTATTTCTTGTATCGGGGATTCTTCCGACTGTGCCGGGAGCCTCCATCTACCGCTGCGTCTACTACATGATTCAGGGGGATGCGGCTCTATCCAATTCCTATTTTATAGAAACACTTCAGATTTCCGGGGCAATGGCCATGGCGATCTTTATTGTGGATTCCATTTTCCGCCTGATACAG
>JAHZAR010000124.1 GCA_019423835.1 Clostridiales bacterium
GGTACCAGCGAGCAGTATCTCGGCAGAGCCATCAGAGACTTTGCAGCGCGTGACAGCGTGGTGATAGCCACAAAGTTTCTGCCCCGTACCAATGAAGAAATTGAAGCGGGAATCACAGGTCAGCAGCACATTGAAACAATGCTTGACAAAAGCCTTGAAAATCTCGGTATGGATTATGTTGACTTATACATTTACCATATGTGGGATTACAATACTCCTCTCCACGACATTATGGAGGGGCTGAACAACGCTGTCAAATCGGGGAAGGCCCGGTACATCGGTATTTCCAACTGCTTTGCCTATCAGCTTGCTAAGGCGAACGCGCTTGCCGAAAAAGAAGGCTTTGCGAAATTCGTGTCAGTGCAGGGGCATTATAATCTGATCTTCAGGGAGGAGGAACGGGAAATGGCGAAGCTCTGCCGGGAGGATAATATAGCCATGACGCCCTACAGCGCACTTGCAGGAGGACGGCTCTCCAAATACCCCGGCGAAACCTCAAAGCGTTTGCAGGAGGACAGTTATGCACATCTGAAATACGACGCTACCGCCAGGCAGGACGGTATCATCATTGACCGTGTGATACAGCTTGCCGAAAAGCATGGAGTATCGATGACCGAAATTTCCCTTGCCTGGCTGCTGACAAAGGTTACTGCTCCTGTCGTGGGCGCAACGAAGCTTTACCAGACTGAAGGCATGGCGAAAGCTGCCGAGCTTACTTTGACTGACGATGAGCTCGCATTTTTGGAAGAACCCTATGTTCCCCACAATTTGGTAGGTGTAATGGCGCAGAATACCTCTGCCGCCGCAAAAGAAAAACACGTGTGGTCTACCGGCAGTCAGAAAATCTGAAAGGAGACGAGAAAATGAATTTACGGAAAACAGACCCTGAATTTGCAGAACGCTTTGAGCATTTTGCATTTGATGAAGTTGTAAACGAAGAAAACCAGCAGCTGGAGCCATCTGCCCGCTATCTGGCGGTTCTGGCAGCGCTGATCGGCTGCGGGGGTGTGGAGGCTTATAAAGAAATGCTCCCTCAGGCGTTAGAAAACGGTATCACCCCGATAACAGCAAAGGAGATCGTTTATCAGGCCGCCGACTATCTGGGGTATGGCAGAATGCTGCCGTTTCTGAATGTTACCAATGAGGTATTGACCGAGAGAGGCATAGAGCTTCCGCTTGAGGGACAGGCGACGACTACCCTTGCCGACCGGCTGGAAAAAGGAGTCGAAGCACAGGCGGAAATTTTCGGTGAACAGATGAGAGAGGCCTGGAAAACAGGCCATATCAACCGCTGGCTGGCGGCAAACTGCTTTGGTGATTACTACACCCGAAAGGGCCTTAGCCTGGCAGAGCGTGAGCTGATTACTTTTTGCTTCCTTATGGCGCAGGGCGGCTGTGAACCGCAGCTGACTGCCCACGCAAAAGGAAATATGAATCTGGGAAACGACAGGGACTTTTTGATCCGTGTTGTTTCCGGGTGCCTGCCCTATATCGGTTATCCCCGCAGCCTGAACGCCATTGCCTGCATAGATAAGGCGGTGGAGGAATGAAACCGAAGGCCGTTATCAGACTGGCCGTCGACGTTTTCATGACACTGGCCCTGCTTTTTTTAATGGGCTATCAGCTTTGGGGGGAAGCGCCGCATGAATGGGTGGGCGCCGGAATGTTTCTTCTTTTTGCCGCCCACCACCTTCTGAACGGGCAGTGGCATAAAATCCTATTCAGAGGGAAATACAATGCACTCCGCACTTTGACGCTCTGTGTTGATTTGCTTGTCCTGCTTGCAATGCTCGCTCAGATGTACAGCGGTATTGTAATGTCCCGCCATGTGTTTGCCTTCCTGCCGGTGACAGGCGGCATGTCCCTGGCCCGGCGGCTTCATATTCTCGGAGCATACTGGGGCTTTCTTTTGATGAGTGTGCATTTGGGACTTCACTGGAATGTGATTTTGGGAATGCTGCGAAAAGTGTTAAAGATAAAAAATAAAGCAAAAGGCCGCGGTACGATCGCTTTCGCCGCAGGATTAGTTATTTCCGTATATGGCACATGGGTATTCATCAGCAGAGATTTTCCCACCTATCTGTTTTTGAAAAACGAGTTTGTATTTCTGGATTACAGCGAACCGAAGGTTTTGTTTTACATGGATTATCTTGCGCTTATGGGACTTTGCATTTTTATCGCTCATTACAGTACGAAGCTCATGGAGCAATTAAAATTTCAGAAGAAAATATCAAAGGAAGATTTTAAATGAAGATATGGAAATCTTAAAATCGCTGAATTTCCCCCTGCAGCCTGTGCAGAAGCAGAAAACGGACTCCGAAGAGTCCGTTTTCTGCTGTATCAGCCTGTTTTTTAAAACTGCACAATCTCTTTGATGGGCTCTGCCGGCTCCACATAGTCGGCGTAAAGCATAGGTCCCTCTCCCTCATACTCGGGGCTGTACTCATACTCCACGCGGGCCTTTACCTTCACCCACTGCTTTGTCTCCAGAAGCCTTGCATTTTTAGCCTTGCACATAAATCCAAGGAAGGTCATGTCTGCCTCACAGCAGGTCATGGCCATGCGCCCCGGCACAAAGTAATTTTTCGGGAAGTCCGGTGTCTTTAATACCATAGCCGTAAATTCCACTACCTTGCCCCGGTAGCGATCCGGCTTGTCCAATGCGTCGATATACCAGATTCCATAGGCCTCCGGGGAGATCTCAATTACATCGGCATTTACATCGTACGGCAGATCCGCCTCTGTCACTTCCTCTATCTGACCCTCCGAATCCTCAAAAATAATCTCTACCTGCGGATTCATCCCTTTCAGGGTCCTTCTGTAGGTATCCAGATCCTCTATGCCGTCGCAGCGGTTCATGATAATCATCTCTGAATTTCTCACCATTGCCCCTACAAGCGGCTTCATATTGTTCAGATAAAGCTCAAAGGTGGAGCCGTCGATAATCGTTATCTGCTGGTACAGCTCCCAGTCTGCCGGCAGCTTCAGCTCGTCCAGGCTCCACATTCCGTTCCACTCCATGAGCACCCGCTCCGGGTTGTAGAGCAGTTCCAGATCGGAGAGATATTCCGGTGTCAGCTTTGACAGCTCGTCCACATACACAACAGCTGTCCGGTTCTCCTCCAGAAACTCATCCTCATACTCCTCCTCGCCTTCCTCGCAGACAATCAGAAGTGTTTTTCCCTCTGTCTTAAAATAGTCCTGATCCATGGTGAATTTGATGAATTCTGTCTTTCCTGCTTCCAGAAAACCATTGATCAGAAAAAGCGGCATACGCTCGTCTTCCATCCGTCGTCCTCCTGTTTTCCGCAGCCATGGGAGCGTCATCTGCCTGCCCATGACTGCTCTTTTCTGTTTGCCTCTGTCTGCCTACTGAGCGCTGAACGCTTCCTCCAGTGCCTTCTCGTCCAGATTTGCACCGATTACGCACACCTTCCCTGTGTAGTCGGCAGATCCCTCACGGATTTCCACCTGCTCCGGCACCAGATCAAAGTGCATCCATGTCCCGTCTGCAGCCGGGATCATTCCCTTGGCACGCAGAACCTCTCCATAGTTTTGGCTGTAAGCCAGATCGCCGAGAATCTGTTCCAGCCTCTCTCTGCTGACTCCAGTCACATTCTCGCGTCCCCAGCTTGTAAATACCTCATCGGCATGATGGTGGTGATGATCGTGGTCATGGCAGCCGCAGGTACAGTTCTCACCGTGGTCCTGATCGTGGTGATCATGGTGATGATCATGGCCGCAGCACTCTCCCTCCTCATGATCGTGGTGGTGGCCGTGGCCGCAGCACTCTCCCTCCTCATGATCGTGATGGTGGCCGTGGCCGCAGCACTCTCCTTCCCCGTGATCGTGGTCGTGATCATGACCGCAGCAGCACTCTCCGCCATGTTCGTGATGGTGGTGATGACCGTGAGCCTGGGCGTGCTCTCTGGCCTCCTTCATGAGCTCTTCCACCATATTGTCCTTTTTCTCAATAATTTCCAGAAGCTGTGTTCCCGCAAGCTGGCTGACAGGTGTAGTCACAATCGCCGCGTCTTTATTGTGCTGGCGGATCATCTCCACAGCAGTCTGGATCTTTTTCGGGTCGGTAATATCTGTTCTGCTGAGCACAATTGTTCCGGCATTTTCAATCTGGTTGTTAAAAAACTCGCCGAAATTTTTCATATACATGCGCACCTTGCTGGCATCGGCCACGGTGACAGCACTGTTCAGCTCAACCTCGATCTCGGAGGCAACATCTCTGACAGCCTTCATCACATCGGAGAGCTTTCCCACGCCAGACGGCTCAATGATCACACGGTCTGGAGCGTATTTTGTGAGCACCTCGGCCAGAGATTTTCCAAAATCTCCCACCAGAGAGCAGCAGATGCAGCCGGAATTCATCTCACGAATCTCAATCCCCGCATCCTTCAAAAAACCTCCGTCAATGCCGATCTCTCCAAACTCATTTTCAATCAGAACTACCTTTTCACCGGAAATCGCCTCTTTTAACAGGCGCTTGATAAAAGTAGTCTTTCCTGCACCCAGGAAACCGGAAATAATATCAATCTTTGTCATCTCTATCTACCTTCTTTTCTGTAATGATCTCTCTGAAGCCATCGGCTTCTCTCAATATGCAGCGACAAAAGCGAACCCTTCGTCCGCCTCAGTCCAGTATATAATTTTGACACAAAACCCCTGTAAAGTCAACCGCTTCCCCTTTTCCCCTCAGCGCGGAGAACTGGTTTCCTCCCGGCACACTGCCGCCGAAACTTCAATATGGATTTTCAGGCCCTGAAATCCGGAGAGATGACTGGATTATTCCCGGCAAAAGTGCTAATATGATTTTAAATTATCTGGTACAAAGGAGAAAAGAGCTGTGAAAATCCCTGCCAAGCGCCGTGTGTTTGAGATCATTCAGATTGGACGTGATCATGACATCGCCAGTATCGTCTTTGACTTCTTTATCGCATTTACCATATTTTTGAATTTATTTATTACCCTGTTTGAGACCTTTGAACAGTCCCGGCCATATCTTCCCCTGATCCACAGCCTGGAACTGGCCACCTCCTGCATTTTTGCAGTGGAATATGCGCTTCGCATCTGGACCGCAGAATATCTCTATCCCAGGAAAAGCCGCAGGCAGGCAAAAATTACTTTTGTGTTTTCTTTTTTCGGCATCATCGACCTGCTGTCCTTCCTGCCATATTTCCTTCCCGTGATATTCCCCACAGGTATTGTCACGTTCCGGATGTTCAGGGTAGTGCGCATTTTCCGGCTGTTCCGCATCAACATGTATTACGACGCATTTAATGTGATTACCGATGTTCTTCATGAAAAAAAGGATCAGATTTTTTCGTCCGTCTGCATCCTCCTGATCCTGATTGTAGCATCCTCCCTGTTTATGTACAGCCTGGAGCATGACGTACAGCCGGACAAATTCCAGAATGCATTTTCCGGAATCTGGTGGGCGGTGTCTACCCTGCTGACCGTAGGCTACGGAGACATCTACCCGGTGACCAATGCCGGACAGCTGGTGGGAATCGTGATCGCCTTTCTGGGCGTGGGAACTGTGGCAATTCCCACTGGTATTATTTCCGCGGGTTTTGTGGAGCAGTATACCAAGCTGAAATCTATGGCTGAATACTCAGAGGAAACAAACATCCGCTTTATCAGTCTGGCTGTGGGAGAGAACCATCCCTGGGAACACATGCGGGTCTCCGATCTGCCGCTGCCTCCGGAAATGATTCTGGCAGTCATCCGGCGCGGGAAAAGAACCGTCATGCCAAAGGGGGATGTAGAAATTGAGATAGGTGACCGCCTGATTTTCGGCGCCAAGGGCTATCAGGACGACGTGGGCATTACCCTGAAAGAACTGCAGCTTTGGGAGCGCCATCCGTGGGTGGGAACAGCTATCCGTGACTTGAATATTTCCCGAAAGACGCTGATCGTGATCGTGCAGCGCAAAGAAAAGATTCTGATCCCCAGCGGCTCTCTGGTGCTGCACGCCGGGGACAAGGTGGTTCTATATACGAAACGGGATGTGAGGGACAGTGTGGAGATTGAAGTGTAGATCCATATCAGAATCAATGCAGCCGGAAAGTCAGCCTGTTCATTTCTCAGCTCATCCACGGCAGATATGCGGCCAAAACTGCCAGGACCATAGCCGGAAGCATATTGGCTACACGGATCCGTTTGTCCCAGACCAGATTAATCCCTATGCAGAAAATCAAAACAGAACCAATCAATGACAAATAAAAAATGGCCGTCTCTGT
>JAHZAR010000125.1:0-3818 GCA_019423835.1 Clostridiales bacterium
GACTGCCCGGATGGGAAAAATCCGCAGGGCAGCGCAGAAGCGTATTTTAAACAGCTCATGGGCCTGTTTTTCTGAAACAGGCCCATGAGCTGCACATCTTTTCATATTCCTTATTAATATTCCTTCCCCTGCCTGAGAAGCCAGCGCATATAGGCGAAAGTTTTCCTCTCCCCCTTTTTCCGGAGCATGAGAAGAAGCTTCTCCAAGAGAGCCCTGGTCTCCGGGTGAATGACAATGTAATCCCTTCCCTTTGCGTAATACTCCCAGGGAGATGCATTGGTGTAATCCTTCCCTTTATAGACCTTCGATGCGGCGATCCGGTCCATCACCATCTCGATCACATATTTTAAGGGCATCTTATTGCCCACGAGGCCTTTGGATTTATCCGGCGCAAAATCAATCCAGTACTCAAAATGGTGCTTGTTTCTGCCCTTATGGTGAAGCCAGGCAGCTGAATACCCGATATCATCTTTTTCTGCCGCATTGGGACTTCTGGTTCCCTGATAATACCTGACTCCCGTCCTGAATTCCTCCCAGGAATACTTGGACAGATCGTGGAGCAGTCCCTGTTTATAAAGCCCCACCCGGAAGCAGTTCCCCATCACCATCAGCTTGTGCTTCGTGATGGTGCAGAAATGGCCGGCTGCGTTGTGAAGACTCATATCCCATCCTCCCTTTCCTCTCCTGAAAGCCAGACCTGAGCCCCATCCTCTTTCTACTCAGAAAAAGGTCCGGTCAGGCCATTTTTCCAGGCCGAAAAACTACAGATAATTCTAGCACATTTGCATCATTCATGCAAATATCAATTATTTTTGCTTATTCTTGTTACAATATCAAAATGATTTGACACCCTCTGAAAACTGTGATATTCTGTGATTAGGCTGTAGATAGTCAGGCCGCAATATTTTTTTTATTTTCTTGGAGGTTTGTTATGCACAAAGGTACAGTAAAGTGGTTCAACAACCAGAAGGGTTACGGATTTATCTGTGACGAGGAGGGAAACGATGTTTTCGTTCACTACTCCGGCCTTAACATGGAAGGTTTCAAATCCCTTGACGAGGGCGCTCAGGTAGAGTTCGAGGTTGTCAACGGAGCAAAGGGACCACAGGCTACGAACGTAACCAAGCTCTAATGTAATCATTATACCTCTTTCCAGTGTACCTGTTTCCAATATATATATCTACACATATATTTTGTGAATAAGCTATATTGAATTAAGTAAATGATTAAATGAGAGAAAAAGGACTGTCGGCAGGGCGCTGACAGTCCTTTTCTCGTTTTCCCCTCTGTCTGATTTTCCTTATCTGACCGCCTGGCTCAGGAGCTCTTTCAGCTCTTCCACAGAGAACTCATAATTCTTATTGCAGAAATGGCAGTTTACCTCAATGCTCTTTCCCTCGTCGATCATGTCCTGAAGCTCCTTCTTCCCAATGCTGACAAGAGCCTTTTCCACTCTCTTTTTATCGCAGTTGCAGTAAAACTGCACCGGCATCTGATTAAGAATCTCAAGACCGAACTCTCCGAGAACATACTCAAGAATCTGCTCCGGCGTCTTTCCCTCGTCGAGAAGAGCAGTAATTGGCTTTATCTCCTTCAGCTTCTCTTCCAGCCTGTCAATCATCTCATCAGAGGCTCCCGGAAGAAGCTGGATAATAAATCCTCCTGCCTGGCGCACCGTGTTCTCCCTGTTCATCAGAACACCCAGAGCAACCGATGACGGGGTCTGCTCCGAGGTCGCATAATAGTAGGTAAGATCCTCTGCGATCTCACCGCTCACAAGAATTGTCTGACCCACATACGGCTCCTTTAAGCCGATGTCCTTGATTACGCTCAGCACACCGATTCCCAGCGCTCCGCCCACATCCAGCTTTCCCTGGGGGTTGGGAGGCAGCATGACCTCCGGGTGAAAGGCATATCCCTTCACATTTCCAAAAGCGTCCGCCGTCACGGTCAGGCCGCCGATGGGGCCGTCCCCCTCTGCCCTCAGCGTCAGGACATCGTCCTTTCCCTTCATCATGCTTCCCATCATGGCACCTGCCGTGAGCAGGCGTCCCAGGGCAGCCGTGGCCACAGGACTTGTATTGTGTGCCTTTCTGGCTTCCTCCACTGTCTCCCTTGTCGTAGCCGCAAAAGCGCGGATCTGACCGTCTGCGGCTGTCGCTCTTACCATATAATCTGCCATATATGTCATTCCTTTCTGATGATTCATCTCTGCTTTTCCCCTGGCGTTTTTCCCTTCTCCCTGGCTATCACATAGATCCTCTCGCTGTCCTCTCTGGGCGCGTTTCTCGTAAATGCGTCATAGACTGCCACAAACTCCATCCCTGCCTGGCGGATGGCATCCTTCACCTCGCCGAGGGTATAGGCTCTCTGGTAGTGGGTTTCCTGATACTTCCGGTAGAGATCCTCTTTTTCCCTGATGAAAAGGCTCAGACTGTATTCATTGATCCTCTCCTCCTCATCGTAGCTGTTGTCCCAGATGAAGCTGCTCTCCTCCCTGTCCTCTGCGATGGTGGATTCCCCGAGAATCTCCCTGTATTTGTATTCTGTGTTAAGGTCAAAAATAAAAAGCCCCTCCGGATCCAGATAATTATTCACCAGGCGCAGTGTCTGAACCAGATCCCCGGGCTCCAGCAGATAATTCATGGAATCACAGATGCTGACGATGGCTCTGACTGTCCCATAGAGCTCAAATTCTCTCATGTCCTGGAGCAGGTAGAGAATATCACGGCCCGACTCCGCTCTCTTTTCCATGGCAATCTGAAGCATGTCCGGAGAAAGGTCAATGCCCGTCATGTCATATCCCTCTCTGGCCAGGATCTCTGTCAGGCTTCCTGTCCCGCACCCCAGATCCAGCACAAGGCCGTCCTCAATCCCGTACTCTTTAAGCAGGGATATGAGATAGGCTGCCCACTCCTCGTAGGGAATATTATCCATAAACATATCGTAAACTGCCGCAAAGCTGGTATATGCCTCCACAATCCGCCTCCCGTCGTCTTATTTCTCTCACTGCCGTCCAGACTGCCCCCGCCGCCTCGCCTGCAGCTGCCTTTGGCACGCGGAATGCGGCTGAACTGTTACCTATCATATCAATATTTACCGGGAAAAGCAACCGAATATTGATTAATGGAGATTTTTTGCTTATACTTATAATATTCATTTTACCCGGCACGGGCAGTCAGAAGGAAACGGCTGCCGGCGGAAAAAGATTGGAAGAATACACCTATGAAAAACAGTTTTATAATTTCAGATATACGAAGCGATCTTCTGCGGCGGCTGTTTATGCCGGCTCTTGTGGTGGCTGCCGCTCTCCTGGTTCTGCAGCTCTCACCCAGGGAAAACGTATTCCATCAAAGACCTTTAAACTATAAAAGCCATTATGAAAACTTCTACAACCGCTTTCTCCCCTGCGTCCATGTAACTGCATCTGAACTCCATTATACAGGCTTTAACCGGACAGTGGGAGGCGCTGTCAAGGGCTACTACTATTACACCCTGGTGGACGGCTTCTGTCAGTTTTATCTTCTGGGCTCTGAGGCTGGAACTCCGCCTGCTCCTTCCATTGAATCTCTGGATATCCATGGACGGCTGATCGAGCTGGATGCTGACCAGTACGGAGCGATTACGGATGCCATGGCCTCGGCTCTCGGCTGGAAGAGCAGCTCCCTGAGGGAAATCACGGCTCCCTATGTGGTTTCCTCTCTCTCCTACCCATTTTACATCAATCTGGCCGGCAGGCTGGCCGTAAATCTCTGTCTGCTTGCGGGGCTGGCAGAGCTGTTCTGTTCTCTGGCTTTTTTCATCTTTCCTCTGGCTTC
>JAHZAR010000125.1:3828-6215 GCA_019423835.1 Clostridiales bacterium
GGAACGTGTGGGAGACCAGGGAAAAAATTTCCGAGGCTGAGGCGGAACTCCACAGTCAGGCTCCGGTGAAAGCCGGAAAGCTCTATCTCACCAGCAGCTATCTGCTGTACCTGGACGGAGCGCAGACAAAACTTCTTCCTATAGAAGAGATTCTCTGGGCAGGGATAGAAAACAGAAGCGGCCGCTGTCCTCTCTCCGTCCTGGCCCGGCGGTGGGCAGATTTCCTGTCTGCAGGAAGGAAAGGCGCAGACAGCGGCGTCTTTCTCTCCCTTGCCGCTTCTGACGGAAAATTCATCCGCCTGCCCTGCCCTTCCCGGGAAAGCGCCGAATCGCTGCTGTCCTCCCTGAAGGCCCGGGACGGCCGCATCCAGTTCGGAGATAAGCCTGAAAAAAGGCAGATTGCTGCTGAACTGAAAAAACGGGAACAGGATTTAAAAGAGCCGTGAGTTACCATATGCAGCGAAAAGAGAGAGCCGGCGGGGAACACCCCCGGACGGCTCTCTCTTTTCACATGATTCTGTGTTTCTATTTGTTTTTTCCGCAGCACTTTTTATATTTCTTTCCGCTGCCGCATGGACACGGATCATTCGGATAAATCTTCTGCTCATTGCGCACAGTGCCGGATGCCTTCTGGTTTCTGTAAAGCTCCTTTCTTCTCTCGGGAGTCAGAATAGCATCCCACTGAGGCAGGTTGTACAGCCAGTCTGCCTTGGCCTCAACCATGTTCCAGTACAGCTTCTCCGGATCGATCTCGATCTTTACCACCGTATTCTCATCCATGGTCTCGATCTGGTTTTCGTAACCCTTTAAGCTCTCGTTGATTCCGTCCAGAAAGCCTGTCATAATCAGGATCTCTGTATTGTACTTCTCAGCCAGCTCCTTAACCGTTCCCTCTACCACCTCTGCCGGGTTGGAGAGAATCTGCTCATAGATTCCCTTCTCGATTGCAAAATAGCCGGACCACAGTTCTTCTCTCTTTTTATCATCGAGTCCGTCGCCATATGCGAGGTTTCTCCAGTTTTCTAGTAATGTCATACGTAATAACCTTCCTTTTTTATTGATTTAAGTTACCGCATCTGCTTGTCCAGAATAGTATATAACAGTTTTCAGGTTTTTGCAAAGATTTTTTCTGCCTCTCTGGCTTTCAAATTTTTTCTGCTCCAAATGAATAATCCTCCCCGATCTGGCCATAATAGGAGTATCAACAAAAGAGAAATTTTTGAATACTTATCCTCCCCTTTTTAGTCCCCTGCCTGTTGGCTTCGTGCAGCAGGCGGGGGATTTTTTTGCCGCAGCAGCAGCTTTGCAGCAGGAAGGCGCCAGGTATCTGGAAAACATCGGAGCAGGCAGGTTCAGCGGAGTGTTAATTTTCTGTTAAAAGCTCTTCACTCTCGCACAAAATATGAAGTTCAGATTGACAGGCGCTTTTCTTCTTCGTATAATGGCCTTAATTTATATAAATTCTTTTATAGATACTCTATCTGCTATAAATTTATTATTATACCGTATATTAATTATTAAAAAAACACTGTGCTTCCAGCTGACCGGGGAGCTTGCAGGCAATATGAAATATAGGGTAAAACAGAAAACAGGAGTAAAAGGACGAACAGAAAGGAAGGATACATACCTATGGCAGATCTGATTTACGAAGTAAAGGGACATCTGGCACGCATTACCATGAACCGGCCGGAGCATTTGAACTGTTTCAGCGAGGAGATGATTCACCTCTGGACCAAGGCACTTGAGGATGTGAGAGACAGGGAGGATATTTACGCTGTCCTTCTTTCCGGAAACGGCAAGGCATTCTGCGCCGGCGGTGATGTGAAGGCCATGGCGGCAGGCGACGGATTTTTTGAGAGCCATGACGACATTTCCTCCACCGCCCTGGCCCGCAAAAATTCGCTCTGGAAGGGGATTCAGCGAATTCCTCTGATTCTCGAGGAGATTGACAAGCCGGTGGTCGCAAAGATCCACGGAGCTGCCGTAGGCGCCGGCCTGGATATGGCCCTCATGTGCGATGTGAGAATTGCCTCTGAGAGCGCCACCATGTCTGAGAGCTACTTTAATGCCGGAATTGTTCCGGGCGACGGAGGCGCCTACTTCCTTCCGCGCATCATCGGGCGGGACAAGGCCCTCGATATGTTCTGGACTACCAAGGTCTTGAAGGGAGCTGAGGCAGAGCGGATTGGTCTGGTGACCCATGTAGTTCCCGATGACGAGCTGGATGACTATGTGGAAGCCTACATGCAGAAGCTCCTGGAAGCGCCGCAGACAGCCATGCGCCTGACAAAGCGGGCCATCTACCAGAGCGAGCAGAGTACGCTGCGCTCCTCTCTGGACATGGTTTCCTCTTTCATGGGAATTGTGACTGAGCTGGACGATTACCG
>JAHZAR010000126.1 GCA_019423835.1 Clostridiales bacterium
TGATTCCTCATCATCGTCAAACTCAATCAGAGCCTTTCCCCGTCCAGCCTCATTCCAGGCCTTGACAATCTTTCCAATCACCCGATCTGTCCGGTGGTTAAACAACACCACTCCAATGCTCTGAAGCCTTGAAAGCTCCATACATCCCTCCGAGTGATCCAGAATCTCCACCCCGTACCATCTGGTATAGGGCTCCTCCGACGAAAAAGAAAGTTCAAACTGCCTTTCATTCTCCTCTCCACCGGCCGCCCGTATCCCGGCCTCCATAAACCGAACCGGTTGGAAATCATTCTCTCCCTGCGGGTTTTTATGCATCGGTTTTCGTTCCATTTTTCTTTTCCTCCTCTTCCTCCGGCTCCTGGGTGCCTGGTCCTCCCGCCAGCATGGCAGCCAGGTCAATTTTCTTTTCAGAAGCATACCGGTTCGCCTCATTCATCTCGTCAATCACCTGTTTCCAGTCACGGCCATTCTCCGCGCAAACCTGCTGGAATGTCTTTTGCCCCGTTTTAAGCATCGTCGCATTTGCGTTGGCCTCTTTCGCCGGATCGATCCAGGGCTTCGGCTTTTTCACCCATTCATGAGCCGTATATTTTCTCACATCCTCCCAAAAGTCTCCTCCAGAGATAACCCCTTTCAGCCAGCAGGAAATCACAAAAGTTTCGTAAATTTCATCTAGGACCTGTACCAGAAGCTCCCACTCCTCGTCATAAGTCATGTTATCCTCAATCATCCCCTGCCTGGCGCTGGAATAATTGGTCTCGGACATGTCTCTGGACGTGGCTTCGTAAGAGAGTCCGGAAGCTGAAGAAATCAGCCTTTGAACTGCCTTCAGAAAACCCGTAGCATCGCTTCCCTGCCCCGGCGGGTTCACCGTTTGCACCTCATCTCCCGGATTCAGCTCCAGAATCATCCCCGGCACAATCCGCTTTCCCTCATAGCTGATTTCCTCCCCGGCCATCCGGCTCTTCCCCGGGAGCATGCCGCCAATCCTCTTAATAAACGCGGCCAGACAGGCGGCAATCTTCTCCTTAATCGTTACAGCCCCAATAAACTCATTCATGTCCTTAATCCGGGTAACAGTCGGAGCCAGATCCGGCATCTCCCTCACCTGAGAGGGCCTTCTCTTAGAATAATAGAAAATCACATCCTTCGCTGGAATGTAAATCGGAGCTGCCGGTGTATACCCCTCAATATCATACTGGGCTATCCAGTACCCAACCGGGCGGTTCCAACGGTTATACTCAATCCCACCAACCACCTTGTTCCCTTTTTCCCTGGGCTGGATCTGAGTCACATCCAGCTCATCCACCTCCAGAATCTGAAGCTGGAATGGCAGGTATCCCTGATTGGTAAACCGTTTCAAAATCAGCACTCCCCCATCTGTAATCTTTCTCTGAATCAGCATCCTTACGATCTGAGTAAAACTCTGTACTCCTGTCACATCGCAGTTATCCTTTTCACACCAGCGCTTCCAGGCTGTTTCCAATATCTTGTTTCTCTCCTGATCCTCTGTCGTAACCCGTATTTTCAAGGCTCCGCCGATGACGTTCCTTCTAAAAGCCCTGAGAATCGCGTTCATCACATCTGAGTTGCGTTCCAGATCCCTTGTTCTGGCCCGGATTGGATCCCTCTCAAACCGATCCGTAAGCTCCGCAGACAGATTTTGAGTCGTCCAGCGGCTTTGCAGACGTCCTGAATCGCTAGCGTCATAGTTTCCCCTCTGTTCTTCATAATATCTTCTCCACTCAGCCCTCCTTGCTCCCGCTTTCGGGCTGACTGCACCAATCATCCGATCCAGTAATGTCTGTTTCATGGCTACCTCCTGTTGTCGTACCCAAAGTCCGCCGCATAAGCCCCGTAAATCAGACCATTCGTCTGGGCTGCCTGGGCCTCCAGCCGGTTCCTCTCCGAAATTAACGTCGCCAGATCTGCTCTGGTAAGTGATCGGGTGCCTATCCTGTAGCTCTGTCCTCCAACCATAATCGAATAAATCGCTTCGTTCAGAACCCTCAGCTGCTGACCCGGTGTCTGAAAGCCTCCCGCTTCCTCCTTTGGTTTTTCCACCGTCTTTTCTTCTTCTCCTGCCTCCCTCTGAGACAGCTTTCTGTCATCCATCCTTTTTACCATCCTTCAATCTCATTATCCCTGATCCACTGCTCCTCTTGAGACACCGAACCTGGCTTCTTCGGCTTTTTCACTGGCGGCGCATACCGCTCCAGATGCCATCTTCTGGCTCCCCGAATATCAGCCGCCACCATCGCATAGACCTCCGCATCCAGGTAATGGTTGGCCGCATGGGCTGTCTTGGGGACCCATTTCTGAATTACCCGGCCATTCGCCTGCCGCTCGCTTACCTTGTGCTCCGCTGTTACCTGATCCGCATACTCCTGGTCAATCCCCTGGAATACCATCCAGGCGCCTGTGCCATTTTCCCTCCGCATCTTTGCCGCAATCATATCCTTATAGCTGCCTGTATCCACCAGCACAAGCCGGATCCCATCCGCCCTGGAATCCGGCTTATTAATGGTACTGTAACGGTAATCTGTCTCCAGCTTCTTGCTGGCTCCTTTGCAGGGCAGCGTATAATCTTCCGTATCCGCACAGAAATCATAGACCATATCCGTCTGATCTCCCGAATCCACTAAAACAAGGGATGGCGTCAATCGCGTTCCATCCCTTTTCTCATAGTACAGGTTCATAATTGGATCCACGTTCCAGAGGTTCGTCTCCTGCCCTCTGGCAATGACCTGGCTGGTCCAATGCTCTCCCCATGCCCGGATCACCCAGTAAACACAGGTCTCCTGAACATCCACGCCTCCCGTCAGCTCAATGGCCCAGTCAGGCACCTCAAGCTCCTGAAACTCTGTCTGACGTTCCTTCACCAGCTCCGCCGTGGTCTTCAGCTTCGTGTCCTCCCAGGGCTCCGCCAGCCAACTGTTGACAAAGTTTTGAAGCATCTCCGGATCCTTGTGGGATTTCAGAAATTCCTCCGCCGCCTCCGCCCAGGTGACAAACACACTGTAGAGGGAATTAATGTGAAAGCCCACCGTCTTCGGCCTTCCCACTCCCCTCTTCTTGACTGCCCTCCATTCCCCCTCCCGGAGCATCCTCGGCTTGTCCTTATCAAGAATCTCACAGCCGCACGCCGGACAGACATACTTAGCCGTCTGCGCCCTCTCATAGGGAGACATCTGGTCCTCATCATCCTTGCAGAATAAAATCTGCTTAAACAGAAGCTGCTGCATCTCCCCGCAGTGGGGGCAGGGCACAAAATATTCCCGTACCTCGTCCGCCTCGTCGTGAAGCCTCCAGATATAATTGGTTTTCAGTGTCGGCGTCGAGCAGGCATAAACCTTGCTCTGGCTTTTAAACGTCTTAATACGCTCCATAGCCAGGTTGTAGGGGGAGGCCTCCTTTTTGGAAGCGCCTCCTATCTTGTCAATCTCATCAAAGAACAGGTACTTGATCGCCTTTGACGCCAGCTTAGACGGAGAGCCTGCACCGCGCAGGTAGATGGTCATGTTTTTAAATTTCAGTCTCAGCTCCTTTGAAGAGTTTTCAAAAAACTGCTTCCGGATCCTCGGCGCCAGACGGAAGGCCGGCTTCAGCCTGTCGTTGGAAATATCTTTTGCCAGGTCATCAGAGGGATAGACAATCATAGTCGGCCCCGGCTCCTCTGTGATAATGTATCCCAGCATATTGATCAGCACCTCCGTGCCGCCCAGCTGGGAACCCTTGCACAAATAGGTCTCCCGAATATATGGATCATTCAGGGTATCCATAATTTCCACCAGATACGGCGTCACGTCATTGGACCATTTCCCGGACAGGTTGCTGCTCTCGTCCAGAACGCGGTATTTTTCCGCCCACTCGCTGACCTTTATCTCCTCCTGGACAGAAAGAGAGGAGTGGATCACCCTGCCGAACAGGCGGCGTGTTTTTCTCCTCGCCTTCTCCCTCCGCGTCACTCCTCTTCGTCCTCCTCTTCAGCTTCCTCCTCTTCAGATTCCCCATCCTCTCCCTCCGGCATCTGCTGCCCGTCAATCTCGTCCGGATCATACTCTGACAGTTCCTCCAGAACAGAAAGCAGCTCCCTTTTTATGATCTGGATGATCTGATTGAGGTCTTCCTCTCCGGCCACCTGCATGGCCAGTTTAGCCGGAACGGAAAGCAGCCGGATCTTAAAGCGAGTCAGCATGTCGGAAAGAAAGGCCTCCACATCAGCCGCTTCATGGAGCTCTCTGCGAAGCCTTCTCAGCTTCAATATGGAAATCTGTTTCTTCACTTCCTCGTGCTGCGCCTGCACTTCCTCTTTTGATATCAGGGTACGCCTGCCCGTTTCCGCATTTACCTTGTACTCAATGTATTCCTGAATGCTCTTTTCCAAGTTGTATCCTTTTCCCTCCTGGGTCAGCTTAAAAAGCCCCTCTTCCCTTAATCCACGGACTCTCCTGGAACTTAAGCCCAGGCATTCCGCCAGCTGTTTTTGATTTACCACCATAACCTGATCACCTCCTCTGGCAGCTTCCCAAAAGCGGAAGGAAGTGCCATAAATTTTTTCCCTGGAAAGCCAAAAATACCGCGCCTTCCGCGTCCCCGCATAGGGGGTAGGGGGTAAGTAGTACCTACTCCCCATCCATGGCTCAGGACAAAGGAAAAAGCGCCCTCTCAGGCGCTCTCTCCTTACTTCCTGTTCTTTTCTTCCTGCTCCTTCGCAAAGGAAAGCATCAGCTCTGTAATCTGGGCGGCCTGGCTGACTCCTGCCGCCTCGCAGGCTTTCTCAAAGCGCTCTGCTACTTCCCGCTTGATCTTAAAGCCCTTTGTCATGTAGCCGGCCTTCTGCTGATACTTCTGGCTTGCGATTGTCTGAGGGTTTGGGCTACCTTTTGGCATCTTTGTCCCTCCTCATTCTTCTGTAAATGCTGCGGCCGATAAAACCGGCCGTCACCGCAATTACTACGATTATGGCAATTCTCATTGTTAAAGATGGCGATTTGTGCTATACTTTTGATACGGGGAGGATTTCTCCTCCCTTGCTGTGTTATTTCCACAGCTTGTCGATTATCAGAATGATAATCCCCGTTATAAGCCCTGTCAGGAATTGAACCGCTACTTCAATCCAGTTGACTGGGCTTTTTCTTTTTCTTCGGCTACTGCCCTTCGCCATCCTTTATCACCTCCTTGCATTATGTATTATATCATAGGGTTTACCATATGTCAAGTGTTTTAAATACTTTATCTAGTATTTTTATCCACATCTTTGTCAACATATTGTGTATAAATCAAAAAAACACCCGGAATAAATCCGGGTGAAAAACAAAAGGAAAGTTTTATGGGGTAGCAGGCTTCCGTCTGCCAACGGATCCTCCAGGAATCGAACCTGGGACTTGATGATTAACAGCCATCTGCTCTACCGACTGAGCTAAAGATCCATCTTGCCGGGTCTCCCCGGCATTTATGTGAACTAGGGGAGGAAAGCCGCCGGCCTGAGTGCCTTTGGCTTCCATTATATTATAAAACGACTTTACCGACAAAAACGACTTATTTTATTTTTCTTTTTTTCAGATACTCATCTCGAATATGTAAACGTGGATAATCTGGACTTTTACTATACCCTGTTTTATCTGCTATCTTGAGCCAGGTCATTCCATCTATGTAATACATCCGAAAGATGCAGCGTGTCTGCCCATCCTCTATCTGATTGATCCACTGTTCTACAGCTTTAACCTGGGCCTTCTTTTTTTCCAGGCTTCTTTCTCTCCGGTCATAAAGTTCCTTGTCAAATCCAACAACGCTCTGAGGCCTTGCCTGTCCTGTCCGGTAGTCAAGGATTGTGCTGTTTCCGATACCGGAATCTGTGGTTTTCATTTCCTCCAGTTCGATTTCTAATATCGGGATCTCTCGCTTTATTCTTCTGTAATCATCCAGCAGTTTTCTGGTTATTTTAATATTCAATGGCCTCTCCTCCTGTCCTGCTGCCCCGATTCCAGTTTCTCTACTTCCTCATATATTGCATCGCAGGCATCGTCCCAACCTTTTCCGTACTGGTCCTGTGCATCACATCCGCCTATCTCTTTGATTA
>JAHZAR010000127.1:0-1734 GCA_019423835.1 Clostridiales bacterium
TAGTTACAGGCGGAGCTGGTTATATCGGAAGTCATACCTGCCTTGAGCTTTTAAAGGCAGGATATGAGGTGGTTGTCGTGGACAACCTCTGCAATTCCAGCGAGGAGGCAGTAAAGCGTGTGGAGAAGATTTCCGGCAAGCCGGTGAAATTTTACCAGGCAGATATTCTGGACAGGGAGGCTCTGGAGCATATTTTTGAGAGCGAAACGATTGACTCCGTTATTCATTTCGCAGGCCTTAAGGCAGTAGGCGAGTCTGTTGCGAAGCCTTTGGAGTATTACTACAACAATATTTCAGGAACGCTGGTTCTCTGTGATGTGATGAGAAAGCATGGAGTGAAAAATATTGTATTCAGCTCCTCGGCTACGGTTTACGGAGATCCGGCGTTTGTGCCGATCACAGAGGAATGTCCAAAGGGAACGATTACGAATCCATACGGACAGACAAAGAGCATGCTGGAGCAGATCCTGACAGATTTCCATGTGGCAGATCCGGAGTGGAACGTAATGCTGCTGCGCTATTTTAACCCGATTGGCGCTCATGAGAGCGGAATGATCGGGGAGGATCCGAAGGGTATCCCCAATAACCTGGTTCCATACATAGCTCAGGTAGCTGTGGGAAAATTACCGTGCCTGGGCGTATTCGGAAATGACTATCCGACACACGATGGCACAGGTGTGCGCGATTACATCCATGTCGTTGACCTGGCTGTGGGCCATGTGAAGGCATTGAAGAAAATTGATGAAAAGGCAGGCGTCTGCATCTACAATCTGGGAACCGGTAAGGGCTACAGCGTTCTCGATGTGGTCAAGGCCTATGAAAAGGCCTGCGGCAGGGAGATTAAGTACGAGATCAAGCCCAGAAGGCCCGGCGATATTGCAACCTGCTATGCCGACGCTACAAAGGCAAAAGAGGAACTGGGCTGGGTAGCAGAGCGCGGCATCGAAGAGATGTGTGCTGACTCCTGGAGATGGCAGTCTATGAACCCTGACGGATACAGAAGCTGATCCGGGAAAGAAAATCATAAGAAAAAAGAAAATATCAGTTTCTGAACTTTCATGAAACGGTAAGAGAAAAGCAAAGAATACCTCTTTTCCATCTGTTATAATAAAGAAAACAGATGGGAGAGAGGCATTTTTATTTTCAGAAGAAGTTCTGTCAGATTTTTTCTGAAATAAAAAAGCCTGGTGGGAACTGCGGCAGGGCAGAAGCTGTCGCCGGTCATTTGACCTTTTGCCGTGTTTTAAGGCAGACACAGCGATGCCTGCCTGCCGGACGGTGCAGAAGGGACATTCCGGTTCCGGGAGAGGAGAGTGAGAGATGATTCCGTTATTTGAAAAGAGAATGTGCAGCAGAGAGGTCTACTCCGGTTTTCCTTCCGGTGAATTTTCAGCCGTGCGGGAGGCGCTGGAACAGGGGCGGATCCGATACAGAAAGAAAAAGAGGGCAAAGGGACGGGAGAGCATTCTGGTGAGCCGCAGAGATGAGGCACAGGCCAGAAAGCTGGTGCAGCTTCAGATCAATTATCTGTGGCGGGAGAGAATGAGAAAATATTAAGAGGGGAACGGCAGAGGTCTGCAGTCTGGAAAAAGAATGATACAGGTGCAGTCCCCTGCCGTTTTTATCTGGAACATGGAGATAAAGATAAAAGAACATATGTTCTGAAAATGCTTGCCAGGTTCGGTAGGCTGTGATATAATACAAAACAGAACAGATGTTCTTGTTTTCGGACGG
>JAHZAR010000127.1:1744-6018 GCA_019423835.1 Clostridiales bacterium
ATCTCGATATACAGGAAAAGCTCCGGATTTTGTCAGATGCTGCCAAGTACGATGTAGCCTGCACATCCAGCGGAGTCAGGAGAGGAGGACAGAAGGGAGAGCTGGGAAGTGCCAGCGAAGCAGGGATCTGCCACAGCTTTTCAGCAGACGGAAGGTGTATTTCCCTGCTGAAGATTCTGTTTACCAATCAGTGCATCTATGACTGTAAGTACTGTATCAACCGTCGATCCAATGACACTCTGAGGACTGCATTTACCCCGGAAGAGGTGTGCAGGCTGACCATGGAGTTCTATCGGAGGAACTATATTGAGGGGCTTTTCCTGAGCTCCGGCATCCTGAACTCCCCTGATTACACGATGGAACAGATTCTGAGTGTTCTGAGAAGGCTGCGAGTGGAATACCAGTTTAATGGATACATCCATGTCAAGGCAATCCCCGGGGCATCGCCCGAACTGATCGAGGCAGCAGGCTTTTTTGCGGACCGCATGAGCGTGAATCTGGAACTGCCCACAGCGGAAGGACTCCGAAGGCTGGCGCCAGGAAAGACCAGAGAAAAAATCCTGGTTCCCATGAAACAGATTCAGAGGGGAATTGTAAGGCAGCTGGAACAGGAGGGGCTTTTGGAGCGGAAAGGCGTTCTGCCTCAAAAGAGTGAGGCGCTGCCCCCGGAACGCGACAGCGGGGAGAGGAAAACAGCAGGCCTTCCAGAGAGCAAAACACATTGAGAAAACCGGAAAGGCCCCGTCTGATCCCTGGCCGCTCTGTTTACGGAAATTATGGGCTTGGGCGAACGTTGCCTGGAAAGCGGAGCTTTGTTCCTGCAGGGCAGAGCACACAGATCATTGTGGGGGCTACACCGGAAAATGATTTTCAGATGGTGACAGTGGCAGAGGCGCTGTACCAGAATTTCGGGCTGAAGCGGGTGTTTTACTCGGCTTTTGTCCCGGTAAATGATGACAGTGCGCTTCCCTCTCTGCCGGGAGGACCGCCTCTTCTCAGGGAACACAGGCTGTATCAGGCTGACTGGCTGATGCGCTACTATGGATTTCAGGCTTCAGAGCTTCTCTCCGAGGAGAGGCCGAACTTCAATGTCCTTTTAGATCCAAAGTGTGACTGGGCTGTGCGCAATCTGGGCTGTTTTCCGGTTGAGATCAACAGAGCTCCCTACGGAGAGCTTCTCCGTGTCCCGGGTATTGGGGTCAAGTCTGCCATGAGGATCGTGGCGGCCAGAAAATCTTCTGCCCTGCGCTTTGAAGATCTGAAAAAGCTGGGAGTGGTCATGAAGAGGGCTGTTTATTTCATTACGTGTTCCGGGCGCATGATGTATCCGGTCAGACTGGATGAAGACTATATCACAGAGTGTATGATCGGAGAGGAAAAGCGCAGAACCTGGGAGCTGGAGCACAGGGGGATGTACCGGCAGCTCTCCATGTTTGATGACCTCCATCTGGAAAGGCAGCCCTCCCTGACGGCGCAGGAGCGGTCGTCTCTCCTTACGGGCGAGATGTAGGGATGGATCGGAGGCGTCCCCGGACAGAAAACAGGAACCGGAAGATGAGAAATAGAAGAACAGACAGGAGAAAACCATATGACAATATTTGTGTGCAGGGATGATTTTAACAGTATTCTTTGCGGAATCTATGATGCATGGATGAGCCGTGCGGGACATGAAAATGTGAGGCTTGAAACCCGGGAGGAAGGGAACGGGAAAACACGGTGGCTTTTTGCCGAGTACAGGGAGGTACAGGAAGCATCCTGGAAGGCAGAGAAGGTGGCGGCGGCTGTCCGGAAAAAAATTTCTTATGAGGTCTACACCTGGATTTACCGGGCGGCCATGAGCTGCCAGGAGGGAAAGGCAGATAAAATTTACCGCTTTCTGGTCAAAGGCTTTAAAGCGGGCGGAAGAATATCTGGTATGCTCAGCGATTCAGACGTAGAGGCGGTATTTTCTATGAACCGTCAGGTGGCAAATGAAGCCCACCTTCTGACCGGATTTCTGCGCTTTTCTCAGATGAGGCCGGAACTTCTTGTCTCGGTCATTGGCCCGAAAAATGATGTGACCGGTATTCTGGCTGATCACTTCTCGGATCGGATGCCGGAGGAACGGTGGATTATCTATGACGAAAAGAGGGACAAGGCGGCACTGCACGAGCCGGGTCAGAGCTTTCTGCTGGTGACAGGGCTTCCCGGCCGGTGGAGAGAGCGTCTGTCTCTGGAAACGGATGAAGCAGAATTTGAAGCACTCTGGGCAACCTTTCACCAATCCATTTCCATTGCTGAGCGGGAGAATTACCAATGTCAGAGAACTCACCTTCCGCTGAGGTTCCGACCGTACATGACAGAGTTCAGGGAGAAGCGATCGTAGAGCATCCTCCTTTGTCAGAACGGAGCCGCAAACGGAATGAAACGGTCTGCTTGTGTTCAGGATGGCATGCATTTTATCGGATCTGCTGTTTCATGCTGTTCTGCGCCTTACAAATTTCTTACACTTCTCTGTATTTTGTTGTATTTCGGGTTCGTTTATGCTATATTCTAACTGTATTAATATTATTAGTACAGTTAATACAAGGCTATGCAGAGTCAGGAAATCAAAGAGGATGGCCTGGAAAGGAGTGCGAATGATTCTGATTGACTATAAGGATCGCCGTCCTATCTACGAGCAGGTAGTGGAAAAAATGGCTGATCTGATGGTTCGGGGAATTCTTCCCCAGGACAGCCAGCTTCCTTCCGTCAGAAGTCTGGCCATGGAACTGGCTATAAATCCCAATACCATACAGAGAGCTTACGCTGAGCTGGAACGCCAGGGCTACATCTATTCTGTCAAGGGCAAAGGGAGCTTTGTGGCAGAAAACCACAGGATTCTGGAACAGAAAAAAAGGGAAGTATTCCAGAAGCTGGAGGCCCTGATACAGGATGCCAGAGCTGCCGGAATTGCGATGCTGGAATTTCAGGACAGAGTGATTGAACTCTACGGAACATTAGGCCAGACGGGCAGAGATGAGGGAGGAGAAGCGTTTGATTGAGGCGGTGAATCTGACAAAACAGTTTGATCAAGTGACAGCAGTCGCTCATGTAAATGCACAAATCAAAGAGGGGACGGTTTTTGGACTCATAGGAACCAATGGAGCGGGGAAGAGCACATTTCTGCGCATGGCAGCAGGTATTCTGAGGCCAGACGGAGGAAGTGTCACCCTCGACGGCAGAGAAATATTTGAAAACGCAGAAGTAAAAAGGCGTATTTTTTATATATCTGATGATCCGTACTTTTTCGGAAATGCCACTCCAAAGGATATGATGGAATTTTACGAGACAGTCTACCCTGGATTTGAGAGAACGAGATTTTTTGGACTCTTAAAGGATTTTGGGCTGGATGGCAGAAGAAAAATATCCACATTTTCGAAGGGAATGAAGAAACAGCTCTGTGTCCTTCTGGGGCTCTGTTCCGGTACAGACTACATTTTCTGTGATGAAACCTTTGACGGACTGGATCCGGTCATGCGCCAGGCAGTCAAGAGGCTTTTTGCAAATGATATGGAAACCAGAAAGCGGACTCGCATCCCACAGTCTCAGGGAACTGGAGGATATCTGTGATCATGTCGGCCTTCTTCACCGGGGAGGAATTCTGCTTTCCAGGGATTTAGACGACATGAAGCTGAATATACATAAGATTCAGTGCGTTTTTGCAGAAGATGTGGAGCCGGAAGAAATCCGGGGCCTGGAGCTTATCCGGACAGAAAAGAGAGGGAGACTTCTGACACTGACTGTGCGGGGAAAGAGGGAAGACGCTGAAGCGGTCATGGAAATGTACCATCCGGTCTTCTTTGAGATGCTTCCCCTCTCTCTGGAAGAAATATTTATCAGCGAAACGGAGGTAGCTGGCTATGACATCAAAAAACTTGTTTTTTAAGCTGCTCAGGGAACGGGCAAAGCAGAGTCTCTGGCTGATAGCACTTTCCATTCTGGCTGCCTTTTTTGCCTTTCCTGTAGCTTCGGCAGTCCTGACGGGCTATACTCTCGATGAGGACAGGATTGCCTCTATGGCAGAAATGTCGGACGGGCTGCTGACGGTCGAGGCAAGCAGAAAAATGGCTCAGGCGGAGGCGGCAGATATCTTTTACAGTCAGATCGATCCGGCAGGGCCGCTTTTGATCTTACTGTTGACGGCAGGAGCGGTGATCTGCGGTCTGGCAGGCTTTTCTTATCTGTTTTCGAGAAAAAAGACTGATTTCTACCACAGCATTCCGGTAAGACGGGAGATGCTGTTTGCCGTATCC
>JAHZAR010000128.1:0-2702 GCA_019423835.1 Clostridiales bacterium
GGTATTCGATACAGAGGTTTACTCCAACACAGGCGGACAGTCCTCCAAGGCTACACCAACAGGTGCTGTGGCACAGTTCGCAGCAGGCGGAAAGGATGTTAAGAAGAAGGATCTGGCTTCCATCGCTATGAGCTACGGCTATGTATACGTAGCACAGATTTCCATGGGTGCTGACTACAACCAGACTGTAAAGGCTCTGGCTGAGGCTGAGGCATATCCGGGACCATCCTTAATTATCGCTTATGCTCCATGTATCAACCATGGTATCAAGAAGGGCATGAGCAAGGCTCAGACAGAGGAGAAGCTGGCTGTAGAGTGCGGTTACTGGCACAACTTCCGCTTCAACCCGGCTGCTGAGAAGAAGTTCTCCTTAGACAGCAAGGCTCCGACAGGAGATTACCAGGAGTTCTTAAAGGGCGAGGTTCGTTACGCATCTCTGGCTCTGAAGAATCCAGAGAGAGCAAAAGAGCTGTCTGCAAAGAACGAGGAAGAGGCAAAGGCAAGATACTCTTACCTGACCAAGCTCGTTACTCTGTACGGAAACGACTAATCAAAAAGAGTACGTTCAGTCAACATCAGATTTAAGCTGCCGGCGGGGGATTGTTCCTCCGCCGGTTTGCATACAGAGTTTTTATCCCCGCGGCTGAACTTTGAGGAATTTTGCAAAAGATTAAAAAAAACTTTGCAATATCCTGTGATTTGTGAGACAATGAGAGTGCGAGGACGAGGGAAAGCTCTTCTGTTTTCGGATCCAGGTGCTTCTGCTGCCAGTGCAGTCTGCATTTTCCGCTGAGTTCTTTTTCTGTTTATGGATCGCTTTCTGCCAGCATTCAGAATTTTTTATCTATTTTCTTATTTCTTTAATTTCCTGATTTTTATAAAATCTTATCATTTTTACCAGTCTCTTATTGATCATTATTTTCTTTTTTTTGTGAATTTTTATCCTATCACTCACAGCAGAAGTTCCTGTACAGAGAGGTCTCCATACACAGAAGTTTCTGCATGGATTATATGGCAAATCAACAACAATTCAGTATTAGAAGCCCGCATCACATCAGGGCGGGGGAAGGGAGTGCGTATTTTGTTCAGCAAGACAGTGAGCTGCGGCATACGCGGCGTGGAAGGATATCTCGTTGCCATTGAAACGGATATGAGCAGCGGAATTCCGTCATTCAACATGGTGGGTTATCTGTCAGAGGAGGTGAGGGAGGCACAGGAGCGGGTGAGGACGGCCCTGAGAAACTCCGGCGTGCTTCTGCCGCCGAGGAGAATCACAGTGAATCTGTCGCCGGCAGGAGTCAGGAAGGAGGGAACCGCCTTTGATCTGGCTATAGCAGCCTCCGTACTGTGCTGCCTGGAGGGGAAACTTGCAGAGACGGCCTCCGGGGCTGTGTTTCTGGGAGAGCTTGGCCTGAACGGGGAGGTGAAGCCGGTCAATGGAATTCTCCCGCGGGTCTACTGTGCCAGACAGGCAGGGTTCTCCCGCTGTTTCGTGCCTGAGAGAAATGTGAGAGAGGGGACGGCAGTGGAGGGAATAGAAATCGTGGGGGTTTCCAGCCTTGGAGGTCTCACAGAGCTTCTGAGAAGGCCGGAACACATCCGCGGAAAGTGGTTCAGCAGGGAGCTGTTTGAAAAGGAAGACGGGACGGGGGAGGAGAGCTTTCCCGACTATGCAGATATATGCGGCCAGGTCACGGTAAAACGCGCCATGGAGATGGCTGCGGCGGGAAAACACAGCTGTCTTCTCATTGGACCGGCCGGAACAGGAAAAACCATGGCGGCCAAACGGCTCCCCTCGATTCTTCCTGCGGTAACCTTTGAGGAGGCCATTGAGGTATCAAAGGTGTACAGTATCTGCGGTCTGCTGCCGGAGGAACTTCCGCTTATGACCCGCAGGCCGTTTCGGGCGCCGCACCACAGCATCACGGCCCAGTCTTTGGCCGGAGGCGGAAGAAATCCCAGGCCCGGGGAGATTTCCCTGGCATCGGGAGGTGTTCTGTTTCTCGATGAGCTGACGGAATTTCCGGCGAGGATTCTGGATCTGCTGCGGCAGCCACTGGAGGAGAGAAGGATCGCTGTGTCGAGGCTGAACGGAAGCGTGGAGTTCCCGGCAGATTTTATGCTGGTCTGCGCCATGAATCCATGCCGCTGCGGGCATTATCCGGATAAGAGCCGCTGTACCTGCACGGAAGCACAGATCAGGAGGTATCTGGGGAGAGTGTCCGGGCCGTTTCTCGATCGGATCGACCTGGGAGTGGAGGTGCCTGCCGTGTCCTACAGCGATCTGAGGGGACAGGACGGCGAGAAACAGAAGGAGGCGGGAGAATGTTCAGCTTCCATGAAAAAACGCGTGGAAAGGGCCAGAAACATGCAGGAAGAGCGTTTCAGGGGAACGCCGATCCGTTTCAACAGTGAGATGGGGCCTGCGGAAACAGAAAAATTCTGTGCTCTCAGGCCGGAGGACGAAAAATTTCTTCAGGCTGTATACAGAAGCTATGGCTTCAGTGCCAGAGGACTTGAGAAGATACTCAAGGCAGCCCGCACAGCCGCCGATCTGGACGGGGAGGCTCAGATCAGCCGCGTGCATCTGAGCGAGGCTGTGTCCTACAGGAGTTTTGAGAAAAGATATTGGGGGTTTCGGAAATGACAGAAAAGGAATATCTGTACTGGCTGTGTCATGTGCCGGGGTTAAGAGCTGAGAA
>JAHZAR010000128.1:2712-5882 GCA_019423835.1 Clostridiales bacterium
AAGGAGGCGGGAGGATTCAGAAGCATATATTATATGAAGGAACAGGAGCTTAAGGCATTTCATTTCCTGACTGCCCGGGAGAGGGGAGCGATACTTTCAGAGAAAAGGAATCTGGAGTCCTGCGCGGAAGAATATCATAGGCTCAGGGAGAGGGGAATAGATTTTATCACAGTCTACGACAGCGGATATCCGGAGCGTCTGAGAGAACTTACGGGCATGCCTCTGGGGTTGTTTGTAAGGGGAAGACTGCCGGAGGATCAGAGGCCTTCGGCAGCCGTGATAGGGGCGAGAGGATGCAGCTACTATGGAAGGGAGGAGGCCAGGTATCTGGCCAGAGAGCTGGCCAGAGCGGGCGTTCAGGTGGTGAGCGGGCTGGCCCTCGGAATCGACGGGGCAGGACATGGGGGAGCTCTGGAGGCCGGCGGGGATACCTACGGGATTCTCGGCTGCGGAATTGATATCTGCTATCCGCGAGAGCATACGGAGCTGGCGGAGAGGATGGCGCTGCAGGGAGGCCTGATTACGGAGTTTGTGCCGAAAACACCTCCCTATCCCGCCAATTTTCCCATGAGAAACAGAATCATCAGCGGACTTTCCGATCTGGTGATTGTGGTAGAGGCCAGGAAACGGAGCGGTTCCCTGATTACGGCAGGCCTGGCTCTCGAGCAGGGCAAGGATGGTTTCGCAGTTCCGGGACGGGTCACCGATCCCCTGAGTGCAGGCTGCAATGAACTGATCCAGTCCGGCGCCGGGCTTCTCATGACGCCGGAGGATGTGCTGAGCCTTTTGGGCATGAAAAGTGAAAAAAACGGGAAGATTATGAAAAAAACTGAAAATGGTCTTGTCAAGAACGAGAAAATGGTGTATAGTTGCCTAGATTTACAACCGAAGCATCTGGAACAGATTGTGACGGAGAGCGGGCTGCCTGCCGGGGAATGTACGGCAGTCCTTTTAAAACTGGAACTGGACGGATTCGCCGTTCAGACATCGAACCAGTATTACGTTAGGAAATTCAGGTAGGAGTTGGCTATGGCTAAAAATTTGGTAATTGTGGAGTCACCGGCAAAGGTGAAGACGATCAAGAAATTTCTCGGTTCAAACTATGAGGTAGACGCCTCCAACGGACATGTGAGGGATATGCCCAAAAGCCAGATGGGGATTGACATAGAGCATGACTATGAGCCGAAATATATTACCATCCGGGGCAAGGGGGATATTCTGGCAAAGCTCAGAAAAGAGGTAAAAAAGGCAGACAAGATTTATCTGGCCACTGACCCTGATCGGGAGGGAGAGGCGATTTCCTGGCATCTTTCCAAGGCTCTGAAGCTGGAGGACTGCAAGGATAAGAAGGTATACAGGATTACATTCAATGAGATCACGAAAAATGCCGTTAAGGCGGCTTTAAAGACTCCCAGGGCAATCGATATGAACCTGGTGGATGCCCAGCAGGCACGGCGTGTGCTGGACCGCATGATCGGCTACCGGATCAGCCCGCTGCTTTGGGCGAAGGTAAAGAGAGGATTGAGCGCGGGCCGCGTGCAGTCAGTGGCGCTGCGCATGATCTGCGACAGGGAGGAGGAGATCAGCTCCTTTATCCCGGAGGAATACTGGAATCTGGAAGCAAAACTCAGGGCGAAGGGGTCAAAGAAGAAGCTGACCGCCAAATTTTACGGAACCAGGGAGGGCCGCATGGCCATCCGCAAAAAAGAGGAGCTGGAAGCTGTCACAGCGGCTCTTGAAGGGGCAAAGTATACGGTGGATGAGGTGAAGACGGGGGAGAGAGTGAAGAAGGCTCCAATTCCGTTTACTACCAGTACCCTGCAGCAGGAGGCATCCAAGACCCTCAATTTTTCTACCCAGAAAACCATGAGGCTTGCCCAGCAGCTCTACGAAGGTGTGGACATTGAGGGAAAGGGAACCATAGGACTTATCACCTATCTGCGTACGGATTCCACCCGTGTGGCCGAGGAGGCCGACAAGGCAGCCAGGGAGTTTATTGAGGCTCAATACGGAAAGCAGTATGTAGCCACAGAGGAGGCAGTGAAAAAGGGTGGAGCCAAGATCCAGGATGCCCATGAGGCTATCCGTCCCACCGATATTTCCCTGACTCCGGCTGCGGTGAAGGAATCTCTGGCCAGGGATCTGTTCCGCCTGTATCAGCTGATCTGGAAGCGGTTTGCGGCCAGCAGAATGCAGGCTGCCGTTTATGAAACCACGTCCGTCCGCGTGGCAGCCGGATATGCAGGAGGGGAGTATCTCTTTACCCTGTCAGCTTCAAAGCTGAAATTTGACGGCTTCATGTCTGTCTATGTGCAGGAAGATGAGAAGGAGGAGAGCACAGTCCTCTCGGAAAAGCTGGAAAAGGGCGACGAGCTTGCCTGTGAGGCTCTTGAGAGCAGCCAGCACTTTACCCAGCCGCCGGCCCACTATACGGAGGCCTCTCTGGTGAAGGCTCTCGAGGAGCAGGGCATTGGCCGTCCGAGTACCTATGCCCCGACAATCACAACCATCCTTGCCAGGAGATATGTGGTGAAGGAAAATAAAAACCTCTATGTGACAGAGCTGGGTGAGGTGGTAAACGGCATGATGAAGAAGGCGTTTCCAAGTATCGTGGACACTGCCTTTACCGCCAATATGGAGTACCTGCTGGACCGGATCGGGGACGGTACGGTACAGTGGAAAACGGTTATCGAGAACTTCTATCCCGATTTGGAGGAGGCAGTAAAGGAGGCGGAAAAGAAGCTGGAGGCAGTGAAGATCGCCGATGAGGTTAGCGATGTGCCCTGCGACCTGTGCGGCCGCATGATGGTCATCAAATACGGCCCTCATGGGAAATTTCTGGCGTGCCCGGGCTTCCCGGAGTGCCGGAATACCAAGCCCTATCTGGAAAAGATCGGGGTCGCCTGCCCGAAATGCGGAAAGGAGATCGTGATCCGGAAGACCAAGAAGGGCAGAAAGTATTACGGATGTGAGAATAACCCGGAGTGCGATTTCATGTCATGGCAGAAGCCTTCTGCCGAGCGCTGCCCGGAGTGCGGCAGTCTGATGGTGGAGAAAGGCAACAGGCTCCTGTGCACCAACAAGGAATGCGGCTATGTAAAGACAAAAGATAACAGCCAGCAGCAGGAATAGAAAATCGGCAGGCAGGTTCCCTGGACGGCGCCTGCCTG
>JAHZAR010000129.1:0-4726 GCA_019423835.1 Clostridiales bacterium
ACAAAGGCAATCATCTTTCCCGTAGTCCCTTTCAGAGCCTCGGCTACGCCTGCCGCTCCGGCCATGGCAGCCTCTGCGATGTCAGCGGCGGAAACGATCATGCCGCTGCAGCGCTGGCATACATTCAGCTCCACAGAGCGAACCTTTACCTTAAACTGCTGGCGCACGAAGTTTTCAAGAATCTTTCCGCAGCCGGTCAGCATCTTGTGGCCGAAGGTGTCTACCTGGGCCTCGGCGGTGTACTCGCAGATAAAGCGGCCGGAGGCGTCGGAAAGTCCCTCTGAAACGCAGACAACCACGTTTGTATTCTTCTTGAAAGCCTGCTCCAGATCCCTGGAAAACTGTTCTAGGGAGAAGGCGGATTCCGGAAGATAGATGAGAAGCGGGTTATCGTTTTCATGCTTTCTGGCCAGGACGCTGGCAGCGGTAAGCCATCCTGCGTGGCGTCCCATCAGCTCCACGATGGTGACAGACCTCTGCTGGTAAACGGTAGCGTCGAGTACGATCTCCCGGACCATGGAGGCCACATACTTGGCGGCGCTTCCAAAGCCCGGCGTGTGATCCGTCATGACCAGATCGTTGTCAATGGTTTTCGGTATGCCGATTACCCGGATGGGGCTGTTGATTCCGGCAGCATAGCGGGACAGCTTGCTCACTGTGTCCATAGAATCATTTCCGCCGATGTAAAAGAAGTATCCTATATTTAAAGCCTCAAATTTTCTGAACAGAGTCGGATAGACCTCAGAGCTCAGATCCTCCGGCAGCTTAAAGCGGCAGGAGCCCAGATAAGCGGCAGGGGTCAGCTTCAGGATTTCCAGTTCCTCCTCCCCGAGCGTTCCCGAGAGATCCAGGACATGATCGGCTAAAAAGCCCTCGATTCCGTTTTCCATGCCGTAAACAGTTCCAATCTGATCTCCGTGTCTGATACTTTCTGTAATAACTCCGTAAAGGCTTGCATTGATTACGGCGGTCGGGCCGCCGGACTGTCCTACAAGTACATTTTTCTTCATTGTGAGGTTTCTCTCCTTTGTGATTGTGGTAATACCGCACTTATTTTATAATAGGAGGCTTTGGATTTCAACCTGTTTTAACGCCTTTTCAGCCATTTCTGCAGAAGAAAAACGGTGAAATGAAAAATTTATGTAAAATGATCCTGCAAAAAAATCACAGAAATTTGACGAAAGCAGTATTTTAGATTTTACATTGCGCGAGCTATACTATAGCTGTTCCTGAGGGAACGAGACAGTTACTGAGAAAGACAGGCAAAGCCTGAACATTGTTAGAAAACAAGGAGAACATGATTATGAAAAAAATTCTTACACTTATGGCAGCAGGCGCTGTGGCAGCCAGCATGACAGCATGCGGAAGCTCCAACACAGCAGGCACAACAGCAGCAGAAGCGGCAGATACCACGGCAGCAGGAAGCACGGCAGCTGAGGCAGAAACAGAGGCGGCCGAGGTAAATGAGGATCTGACAGGAATGATCACGGCGGCAGGCTCCTCCGCATTAAAGCCCCTTGTAGATGACGCGGCCGACCTGTTCGCAGAGAAGTATCCGAACGTGGCGATCACCATCGACGCAGGCGGTTCAGGAGAGGGCTTAAAGCAGGTTTCTGAGGGAACGGTAAATATCGGCAACTCAGACGTTCCGGCAGAGGATAAGCTGGAGCCGGAGCAGGCAGCAGAGCTGGTTGACCATCAGGTATGTGTGGTGACCATGGCCCCTATCGTCAATAATGACGTGTATGAGGCAGGCGTTACAGACCTGACAAAAGATCAGTTAATCGGAATTTTTACCGGTGAGATTAAGAACTGGAGCGAGGTTGGCGGACCAGATGAGGACGTGGTTCTTGTGACACGGCCTACATCCTCCGGAACAAGGGCAACTTTCCAGAAATACGCTCTGGATGGAAACGAGGAGGCTTCCAACGCAGCTATGGAGACTGATGATTCCGGTGTTCTTCTCCAGAATGTAAAGGACACAAAGGGAGCAATCGGATATGTGGCTTTATCCTATCTGACAGGTGATGCGGGAGTCTCCACCGTTGCTATCGCCGGTGTAGAGCCTACCTTGGAGAATACATACAGCGGTGACTATCCGGTATGGACCTTTGAGCACATGTACACAAAGGGTGAGCCGGACGAGGTGACCAAGGCATTCATCGACTACATTATGTCTGACGAGTACGGCGAGCAGATGGAGTCATTAGGCTACGGTGTATCTTCCAAGATGACAGTAACAGAGCACTAGGCGAAGATAAGCGGCAGCAGTTCAGTCTTCTGCCCTGGAATGACAGGAGGCAGGGCTGCGATAAGTCAAAGACAATGAAATGAAGAGGGGACGGCTGTCGAAATCGGCCTCCCCTCTCATTTCAGGCCAGGAGGATTTATGGATACGACAAAAGGAAAAAGCATGTTTGCCAAGGAATATTTCTGGCGGGATCTCATGACAGCGTGCGGCTTGTTTGTGATTGTCCTGACAATCGGAATCGGAGCATTCCTGGTGTACAAGGGTTCAGCCACTTTTCTGACCTATGGACACACGCTCTGGGAATTCCTGGGCTCGGCCCAGTGGGCACCGGCGGATAATTCCGATGGAGGAGGTACGGTTGGGGCGCTGATCTTTGTGGCAGGTTCTCTGTGTACCTGCGGACTGGCGCTTCTCATCGCTGCTCCCTTTGCACTTGGCTCAGCCATTTTTATCACAGACATTTCTCCGAAATTCGGAGAAAAATTCTACCGTCCGGTGGTGGAGATTTTTGCCGGAATTCCATCTGTAGTATACGGCTGGGTAGGACTTACCGTGCTGGTTCCGGCGATTAAGACGGTGTTTGACCGCCAGGTCGGCCATTCCGTTCTGGCTGCCGGCATTGTGCTGGCCGTAATGATTTTTCCCACTATCACGACAGTGGCAGCGGATGCCCTGAGAGCAGTTCCCAAGGAGTGCCGTATGGCGGCATACGGTCTCGGTTCCACCAGATGGCAGACGATCTATAAAATTGTAGTGCCGGCAGCCGCACCGGGAATTATCTCCGGAATTATTCTGGGACTTGCAAGGGCGTTCGGAGAGGCGCTGGCAGTTGCGATGGTAATCGGCCAGACGACTGCTCTGCCTACCAGTATTTTTTCCACAACGAAAACACTTACAACAGAGATTGCGGCTCAGATGGGAAATGCCATGGAGGGCGGAGAGATGAAATCAGCCCTCTGGTCCATGGCGCTTCTTCTGTTCCTCATCTCCCTGTTCTTTATTTTCCTGATTCACCGGGTATCTGCAGTGAAGCCGGATAAGGATGACAGGAAACCGGTTCTGAAAGGAGGGCGTAATCGTGGCAGAAAAGAGAATCAGGCGTGCCAAAACGGTTGACACATTTATGACGGCAGTCTTTTATGCCATCGCCATTTTCTTCTTCACGCTCCTTATTGCGTTTGCAGGAAAGGTAATCATCGGAGGACTTCTCGGCGCCGCGCCGGAGATGTTCCGCTTTGAGAGAAAGGGAAGCATTGGAAATCAGCTTTTTAATACTGTTTATCTGGTATTTATCTCACTTGTGGTATCCGTTCCGCTTGGCGTGGGCGCAGGAATCTACCTGGGTATGTATGCAAGGCCGGGGAAGGTGACACGTTTTCTGAGAATGTGTATCGAGACGCTGTCATCTCTCCCGTCCATTGTAGTCGGGTTGTTTGGATACCTGGTATTTCTGGTGTTTTTCGGCATGGGAAAGAGTCTGATTGCAGGCGCTCTTTCCGTATCGATCCTGACTCTGCCCCTGATTACAACGACGACGGAGGATGCCATCAAAGGTCTTCCGGCCGGTTATTACCAGGCCAGCCTCGGGCTGGGGGCGACGAAGTGGCAGAGCATTTTCCATGTGCTTCTTCCGGCCTGCGTGCCCCGTATCATGACAGGAGTCATCCTTGCAGCAGGAAGAGGATTTGGGGAGGCGGCAGCCCTTCTCTACACAACAGGTTCAGGAAGCGCTCTGAAATGGGGAAACTGGAATCTGTCTGCCCCAACCTGTCCTCTTAATCCGTTCCGTCCCGCAGAAACCCTGTCGATTCAGATCTGGAACCTGCAGGTAAACGGACAGGACAGGGCGCTGGCAAACTGCGCCTCGGCCGTCTTAATGCTCCTGGTACTGGCGTTCAGCATCGGCGCAAATGTATGGAGCCATCATATTAAGAAGAAAAATGCAGGAGAATAAGGCTAAAACCGCATAGAAGAGAAAAATCAAAAGGAAATCAGCGAAAGGAAAATCAGCTATGGCAGAAGCAAACATTCAGAGCACCGGCGCAAAAAACGGAGAGAGTTCTCCGGCAGCCGTGACGAAGTTTGATATATCAGGACTGAACCTTCACTACGGAGAGTTTCACGCCCTGAAAAACATCGATATGAAAATCGAGGAAAAGAAAATTACCGCGTTTATCGGTCCGTCCGGCTGCGGAAAGTCTACCTTTTTAAAGACGCTCAACCGCATGAATGACCTGGTGGAGAATGTTAAAATTGACGGAACTGTACGCCTGGACGGTACAGATATTTTCCGTGAGATGGATGCCATCACCCTCAGGCACAGAGTCGGAATGGTATTCCAGCAGCCCAACCCTTTTCCAAAGAGTGTCTACGACAATGTGGCCTATGGCCCCAGGATCTTCGGTGTCAGAAAAAAAGCCCAGCTGGATGAGATCGTGGAGAGGAGTCTTCGCCAGGCGGCAATCTGGGATGAGT
>JAHZAR010000129.1:4736-5866 GCA_019423835.1 Clostridiales bacterium
ACGCTGGCGGTGGAGCCGGATGTGCTCCTGATGGATGAGCCCACGTCGGCCCTGGATCCCATCTCCACCTCCAAAATCGAGGATCTGGCCCTGGAGCTGAAGGAAAAGTATACCATTATCATTGTCACCCACAATATGCAGCAGGCGGCCAGAATCTCCGATCAGACAGCTTTCTTCCTGCTGGGCGAGTGCGTAGAGTTCGGGGATACGGGAGAAATGTTTGCCATGCCAAAGGATAAGCGGACAGAGGATTATATTACGGGGAGGTTCGGTTGATGAGGAAGAATTTCGACAGGCAGCTTAACAATCTGGAGAAGCAGCTGATCAAGATGGGAGGCCTCTGCGAGGAGGCAATTTCCCTCTCGGCAAGGGCCCTTGGCGGAGATGGCGCGCCGGATCTGCAGTCCCAGGTACATGAGCTGGAAAGTGAGATCAACAATCTGGAGAGGGAGATTGAGGGAAGCTGCATGACGCTGCTGCTGAGACAGCAGCCCATCGCACACGATCTCAGGAATGTATCAGCAGCTCTCAGAATGATCTCCGATCTGGAGCGGATCGGGGATCAGGCAGAGGATATTGCAGAGCTGGTGCCCCATATTGCAGGAAGCGGACTGCAGAGCAAGGTACACATTAACCAGATGTCCATGGCAGCCGTAAAGATGGTGATGGACAGTGTCGATGCCTTTGTGAAGGGAGACCTGGCTCTGGCCAGAAAGGTGCAGGCCGACGACGATGAGGTGGATCGTCTGTTTGACTGTGTAAAGAGCGAGCTTATGGAGCTGATTGAGAAGAAGGGAATCGGCGCAGAGGAGGCTCTGGATTTCCTGATGGCCGCCAAGTACCTTGAAAGAATCGGCGATCATGCCGTCAATGTGGCTGAGTGGGTGGAGTATTCCATCACGGGAGTGCATAAGAGCGGAGAGCTTGTGAAGCAGTAAGAGGGGAGCTTCCGCAGAAAAATATTTTTCAGCAGAAGAAAACGCGTTCCGAATCGGGATTCTGACCGGTTCCGAACGCGTTTTTTAATCGGGTAAGAGGGGACAGTAAAGCCGCCTGCAGGTCAAGGCTAGTTCTCCTCTTTTTTTTCTGCAGCCTTTTTGTGCTTGCGGTTCAGCTTTTCCACCAGGGCG
>JAHZAR010000130.1:0-222 GCA_019423835.1 Clostridiales bacterium
TCTTTCCGTTCAGGGTAATATTCTTATTCCTCATCATCTTGTAGACAAAGCTCTTCCCGGCCAGATTCATATATTTCAACAGCAGCTTGTCCAGGCGCTGCCCCGCCTCATTTTTCGTCACTGTCACAAGCCTCATTACATGGACAATCCTTTCATTACATTTACCCCATATTCTACACTTCCGTCATCCTCGTACTCAGAGGCCGGCTTCAGGCTCTTTGC
>JAHZAR010000130.1:271-5447 GCA_019423835.1 Clostridiales bacterium
TTCTCAAAGGAGGCGAGCTCCTTGGTAATCCGAAGGTTCGGATCCAGGCGGTTCGCCTTCAGGATCTCATTCAGAGCCTTTTCTGCCCTGGCGGCATCTGCCTTTTTGTTGGTGCAGTAGGCGTAAATCCCCGTGGGATGGACCAGTATGGCATCCATGGGGAGTATGTCGTCCTTGGTGGTCAGTACCAGATCATAAAGCACCTGGCATCTGTCCTCAAAGGGACGTATTCTCTCATAGAAGTCCCTGGCCGGCGTCTTAAACGGCAGCACCGCAATATAAGGCGAAGCCAGATTGGCCGCCGGCAGCACCGTGATCACCGCCATAACGGTAAGAATATTTTTCAGTGTTGTGCTGTCTGTCAGCCATCTGGCGCCCAGCTGTGCCAGAATGAAGGCTGCCAGAATGGCGATTTTAAACAGAAGCCCCCGCTTCATACTGTTTCTGTATCCGTACTCTCCCTTTTTGATTCGTTTCCTCTGCCGTCTCAGGGGCCGTCACCTTCTGGGGCGACAGTGCCGACAGGGCGGCCAGCAGAAGGCTGTGAGGCAGAATCTTGGCGGCCGCAAAAAACAGCTTCATAAGCGGCCCGTAGACGGAAACACGTTTTCCCATTACCGAATCTCTGATGGCCTTTTTTACCACCCGCTTCGGATCGGCCATGGCAAGGAGCTTGTAGAGCGGCATGGTCCCTGTGGTCTGGGCAATGTCGAAAAATTCCGTTCTCACCGGGCCCGGGCAGACGGCAGTCACATAGATCTGGCGCCCCCTGACCTCCTCATGGAGCGCCCGGCTGTAGCTGAGCACAAAGGCTTTTGTGGCTGCATAGACAGCAAAGCCCGGCTGAGGCAGAAAGGCTGGGAAGGATGCAAGCTGGATAATCCGGCTGTTCTTTTCCATATAGGGGAGAACCAGATGGGTAACGCCCGCAAGACCCTCGCAGTTCAGCCTTACCATACCCGTCTCCTCCTCAAGTGGGACCTCTCCCACACGGCCGATTTTTCCGAAACCTGCCGCATTGACAAGGAACTTTACCCTGGGCTGTTCTGACTGAAGGGCCAGGGCAAGACGGGATAACTGCTGACTGTCCGTCAGATCCATCTCAAACACCCTGGAGGGTACAGGAAGCTGCCGTCTCAGCTCCTGCAGACGTTCCTCTCTTCTGGCAATCAGCCAGATACTGTCAAGGCCTGCAAACCGATCGGCCAGCTGAATGGCTGCCTCCCTCCCCATTCCGGAAGAAGCTCCTGTCACGATTGCAATCTTCATGTTCTGTGCCTCCTTTTCTTTTCCATCGCCCCGCCCGGAACCGGCCTGGCCGGTTCACGTTCGTCTCATCAGACGTGTTTTTTGTGAACATTCCGAATAGTCTTTTTCTTTTTCGGCATCTGCGCTCCATTTCCCTTTCTTCCTGCTGTGCCGAAGCCTCCGGAGGATTCCTGCCTGTTTCCTCCTGCTTTCAGGTTGCGCCCGCGGCTGCCTGAGCCTGAACCTGTGCCATGGGCGGCGCGGTCAGAACCGGAGCGGTAAAAGCTCTCCCCGGTTCTTCTCGGACGGATCAGGCATTTTTTGTCAAAACCAATCAGATCGGTTCTTCCTGCCTTCTTCAGAGCCTCCTCCACCAGATCATAGTTTTTGGGATTTCTGTACTGGATCAGGGCTCTCTGCATGGCCTTCTCATGGGGATTGGTCGGCACGTACACCGGCGTCAGCGTCTTCGGATCCAGGCCTGTGTAATACATACAGGTGGAGATGGTGGACGGTGTCGGATAGAAATCCTGTACCTGCTCAGGCATGTAGCCCAGATCCCTGAGATACTCCGCCAGCTCTATGGCTTCCTTAAGCGTAGAGCCGGGGTGAGAGCTCATCAGGTAGGGAACCAGGTACTGCTTCAGGCCAAGCCGCTCATTCATCTGTCTGTATTCCTTCATAAACTGGCGGTAAACGCTGTTTTCCGGTTTTCCCATCCGCCTCAGGACGTTGTCGGCCACATGTTCCGGCGCCACCTTCAGCTGGCCGCTGACATGGTACTGACACAGCTCCTTTAAAAATTCTCTGCTGGGATCGGCAAGCAGGTAATCAAAGCGGATGCCGGAACGGATAAACACCTTTTTCACCTTCGGAATGTCCCTCAGCTTTCTGAGCAGGGCGATATAATCCCTGTGATCCGCCCTCAGATTCCTGCACGGCCTCGGAAACAGACACTGCCGCTCCGGGCAGACTCCGGCCGTCATCTGTTTTTCGCAGGCAGGGAAACGGAAATTTGCCGTAGGGCCTCCCACATCGTGAATATATCCCTTAAAATCCGGTTCCTCCGTCAGCAGCTTTGCCTCCTCTACGATGGACTCATGGCTTCTGGTCTGGACAATCCTTCCCTGATGGAAGGTCAGGGCGCAGAAGTTGCAGCCTCCGAAGCACCCTCTGTTGCTGATCAGACTGAATTTCACCTCTGTGATAGCCGGAACTCCGCCTGCCGCCTCGTAGGAGGGGTGATAGCTTCTCATATAGGGAAGGGCATATACATCGTCCATCTCCTCCTGTGTCAATGGCTTGGAAGCCGGGTTCTGGATAACGAACAGCTTTTCCCCGTAAGGCTCCACCAGCCGTTTTCCCACAAAGGGATCGGTGTTGCAGTACTGGGTGTAGAAACTCTTCGCATACTCTCGCTTGTCCTCTCTCATCGCCTGATAGGAGGGCAGGCGTATCTCATCATAGACGGAATCCAGATTGTCTGCTCTGTAGACGGTTCCGTCGACAAAGGTAATATCCTTTACGTCTATTCCGCTGTTTAACGCATCTGCAATCTCCACAATGGAGCGCTCCCCCATTCCGTAGGAGATCAGATCTGCCTGAGAATCCAGCAGGATCGAACGCTTCAGCCTGTCCGACCAGTAGTCATAATGTGCCAGCCTCCGAAGACTTGCCTCGATGCCTCCGATAATGACAGGCTTGTCCTTATAAACAGAGCGGATCAGGTTGCCGTACACGATGGTTGCATAGTCAGGCCTCCTTCCCATCTCCCCGCCGGGTGTATAGGAATCCTTTGACCGGCGTTTTTTGGAAACAGAATAATGGTTTACCATGGAATCCATATTTCCGCCGGAGATGAGGAAGCCCAGCCTCGGCTCTCCGAGAACCGTAATGCTCTCCGGCTTTCTCCAGTCCGGCTGTGGGATGATTCCCACCCGGTAGCCGTGGGATTCCAGCACACGGCTGATAATGGCATGGCCGAAGGAAGGGTGATCCACATAGGCATCGCCTGTCACATAGACAAAATCACACTGATCCCAGCCTCTCTTCTCCATATCCTCTCTGCATATGGGTAAATAATCATGTATCATAAACTCTCTGCCTTTCCTCCGTCTGTATTTCACTCTCCGGAAGCTGCGCCGGCGTTTCCTGTCCCGCTCAGCAGCCGGCTGCCTATCAGAGAAGAGCCAAATAGCCGTCAATATAGCCGTCGGCCAGCCTTCTCTTCTCCTGTTCCATTCCCTTTGAAAAATCATCCTCCACGGCAAAAACAGTCATGCCGGCCCGCTTTCCGGCCAGAATTCCCGCCGGTACATCCTCAAAGACTGCACACTCCTCCGGTTTTACAGAAAGCCGGCGGGCAGCCTCCAGATAGATATCCGGAGAAGGCTTTCCAGCCGCCACCTCACAGCCCGTAATCACACAGGTGAAAAAGTCCCGGATCTTCAGCGCTCCTAACACAGCATCCACCATCTCCCTCCCATTGCTGGTGCAGATGGCCATCTGAATGCCTTTTTCCTCCGCTTCCTCGAGAAACCGGCGGACTCCCGGCTTTAACGGCACCTCTGTCCTGTATTTTTCAATGGACATGGCGATCCAGTCTGCTTTGATTTGCTCCAGAGAATCCGGCAGAGAGAACCGCTCTTTAAAATAGATGGCCGTTTCCGTAAAGCTCATCCCCTCGATGGCCTTCTGCAGATCCTTTGGGCAGGAAATCCCGAATTTCCCCAGATATTCAATATCGATCGCCCCCCACATCCACATAGAATCCACCAGCGTTCCATCCAGGTCAAAGAGAAAGGCCCTCTTTCCGGAAAGAAGCCCTCTCTCCTCCCCGGGGCCTCCTTCCTCCTGGAGCTTTGAAATCTCCTCCGCGGTCAGCCTCCGACAGGCTCCGGGGGCCAGACTCCCGTCCAGTCTCAGGCTTCCCATGGACAGCCGCTTCAGGTAAACCACGCGGCAGCCCACAGCCTCAAACATGCGCTTGACCTGATGAAATTTTCCCTCATGAATAGTCAGCTCAATCTCGGAAAGTCCGCTTTCTGTTTTTCCGTTTTCTTCAGCAGTCTCTGCCGCTTTCTGTATCACCAGCCTTGCAGGCAGGGTTCTTGTCCCGTCCTCCAGCGTAATACCACCCGCAAACTGCTCGGCTGCATCCTCCGGCAGTCTTCCCTCTACTCTTGCAAAGTATGTCTTGTCCACATGCTTTTTGGGCGAGAGAAGGCGGTGGGCCAGCTTCCCGTCATTGGTGATCAGAAGAAGGCCCTCTGTGTCAATATCCAGTCTTCCCACAGGAAAGAGGTCTCGCCTCTTTGCATCCTCAATCAGGCTCACCACGGTCTTATGGCGTCCGTCCTCTGTAGCCGACACCACGCCGGCCGGCTTGTTGAGCATAAAATATTCAAAGGCAGCGTAGCCCACCTGTTTTCCGTCCAGAGAAACCTCACTTGCAGAAGGCTGAATCTTTCTCTCCGCTTCCCGGCAGATTTCTCCGTCCACGCTCACTCTTCCGCTTTTTATCATTTTTTTGACCTCGCTCCGGCTTCCCTTATTCATCTCTACCAGATATCGATCCAGGCGCATGGCCTTCTCCATCACTGCCACCTCCATCCGGGATAGTACTTGTTTTTCAGATTCAAACCTGCTCTTTTGGCCCAGCCTAAGGGAAACCCGTCTGTGCACACGAGAATCCAGGAGCCGTCGGGCCAGAAGGCCTCCTCCTCCCTCAGTGCCACCGTCTCTCCCTTCAGATACCGGATAACCCGCTCATCCTCTGCCTGAAAATCTGCAGTATAGGGATACTCCTCTTTTCTGAGAGCCATGGCAAGGGCCTGGGACGGTTCAAAGCGTCCCCGCTTCAGCTCTCCCAGCAGAAGCCCGGTACGCAGGAACCGGATTCTCCCTCCGGCGCCCTTCATATCCTGGA
>JAHZAR010000131.1:0-3590 GCA_019423835.1 Clostridiales bacterium
TACTGTAAAGCAGTGAGCTTTAATTATTATGGAAATGAAAAAACAGAACCCGCCGTTTAATTTTTGCAAATCTATTAAATGTGCAGAAGACTATGGGCAGGCCTGCCGCCTCCAATCTGTATATGTATGTTGAGGATGGAGTGAGTCTGGATCTGGGGTACATAGGCAAACTGGTCTGTCTGTACAGGGCAAAGACTAGCGTAAAAGCAAGACGGGATCTTCCGGGGAGAAAGGAAGGAGAGCTATGAATCGACAGGAGTATGACCGGGCGGCCGAATTCTGGATAAGCCGCGAATCAGAAATAAAACAAATGGAGCCGAAACAGCTCCTATCAAAAATAGAAGACTTTCTTACATCCCACAACACCTGCGCTCTGGCAACGGGATGCGGAACCTTTGTACGGTGCACCCCGTTAGAATACGAATACTTCAGAGGCCGTCTGTGGATGATCACAGAGGGCGGCCTGAAATTCGCAGCGCTGAGAGATAACGACCGGGTCAGTGTGGCGGTTTATGAGCCATATACAGATTTTGATTCTGTGAAAGGAATTCAGATAACCGGAACTGCTCAGGTGGCAGAGCCGGGAAGCGGGGAATTTGAAGAATATCAGGCGCACAGGAATGAAAAAGGAGGTTCGGGAGCCGTGCTGCCGCAGGGACTCCACCTTCTGGTGATTCATCCCGAGAGGATAGAGAGCGTGTTTGGAGAGTTTCTGGGAATGGGGTATTCGGCCAGACAGAAACTTACTTTGAGAGAACCTATGGCGAGGTCTGCTTCTGACGGTCCGCTGCCGGTCAATTTTGCCCCGGCGCCGGACAGGTAGCGTTCATGTCTTCCTGCTTTTCTGGCAGGATGATCATTGCTGGTTGATTCAGCCGCAGCTGCTCTCTGATAGAGAACTGCCTGTTATGACTTCAGTGGAAGAGAGCTTATTTTATACTGTATTTCAACAATATTATATGCCTTTGCCCCTAAAAACGCCTTGCACCTGCAGGCGTTTTATATTATAATCATCTGACGTGAATCGTGAAACTCTATGAAAAAGAAAGGCAGATACATACCAATGACAGAAGCAGTTAAACAAACGAGAGAGGGAAATCCTCTGGGCTATGAGCGGCTGCCCAGGCTCCTTAAAAGTTATGCAGTCCCCAGCGTGATCGCCATGCTGGTCAGCTCTCTTTACAATATTGTAGACCAGATTTTCATCGGACAGGGTGTCGGCTATCTGGGAAATGCTGCCACCAATGTAGCCTATCCCCTGACCACCATCTGTCTGTCGATTGCCCTTTTAATCGGAATCGGAAGTGCATCCCGCTTTTCCCTGGAGCTGGGGGCAGGACGGAAGGAGAGCGCCGCCCAGGCAGTGGGAACGGCCGTCTGCATGATGGTGCTGTTTGGCGTCATCTATGTGGTTTTGATCGAATTATTCCTCCATCCCCTTCTCACCGTATTCGGAGCCACCAAGGATGTCATGCCCTACGCAGAGAGCTATACCAGAATCACTGCAGTGGGAATGCCTCTCCTGATTCTGACAAACGGTATAAGCAACCTGGCCAGGGCAGACGGAAGCCCCAAGTATTCCATGACCTGTATGCTGGTGGGGGCAGTGATCAACACCATTCTGGACCCAATTTTCATTTTTGTGCTGCACCAGGGGGTAGCGGGAGCCGCTCTCGCCACGGTGATCGGCCAGTTATTCTCCTGCCTGATGGCTCTGAATTATCTGCGACGCTTCAGCCATGTGGAGCTTCGGCGCAGTCATTTCAGACTCCGGCTTCCTGTATGCCTGAAAATTGCGTCCCTGGGAATGAGCAACAGCCTAAACCAGCTTGCCATCACTTTTGTGCAGATTGTGCTGAATAACTCTCTGACCTATTATGGGGCACATTCCGTTTACGGCAGTGAGATTCCACTTGCCAGCTGCGGAATTGTCATGAAGACCAATGCCATCTTGCTGGCTGTCATCATCGGGATTTCCCAGGGCTCTCAGCCGATCATCGGATTTAACTATGGTGCCAGACAGTATGAGAGAGTGCGGGGGATTTACCGCCTTGCCATTACCTGCAACCTGATTATTTCCGGTATCGGATTTCTGCTGTTCCAGTTATTCCCAAGGCAGATTATCTCTCTCTTCGGAACAGGAGATGACCTTTACTTTGCGTTTGCCATTCAATTTTTGAGGATTTTCCTTTTTATGGTTATCATAAACGGGGTCCAGCTGATCTCAGCCAATTTTTTTGCGGCCATCGGAAAGCCGGTGAAGGGGGTTGTGTTGTCCCTTACCCGCCAGGTATTCTTCCTGGTGCCCCTGATTCTGATTCTTCCGCTGGCCTGGGGCATTGAGGGAATTATGTTTGCAGGTCCTGTAGCTGACTTTGCAGCCTTTGTCACTACCATGATTCTCATCCGGAGGGAGATGGGACACATAAGAGCTGCTCAGGCAGAGTTAGAGGCAGCTTAAGAGCTGATGACGGAAAAAGAAAAGCTCCGGCTCCCGCCTTTTACGGCAGGAACCGGAGCTTTTTTCTGCGGCAGAACGGATTCTCTGTCCCGTGTTCTGTCCGCCTATGCCAGATGAAAGAGCTGGATCAGCATCAGCCAGGCCATCCCATAGTAGGTGACTACAGCAACCAGATCGTTGACCGTTGTGATAAGGGGGCCGGAAGCTACCGCCGGATCCACCTTGATTTTATGGAAAAACAGCGGGATTACCGTGCCGGCAAAGCTGGAAATTGCCATGGCGAGAACCAGGGAGACTCCCACACAGGCAGAAACCGAGAAGCTGTAAAGCAGGGATTTGTCCTTGAAGATGTACACGTAGATGCCGATAAAGACAAAAGCTACGATGCCCAGCAGTCCGCCGTTGGCGATTCCGATTTTTACTTCCTTCCACACAAGGGCAAGCCTCTTTTTGAAGGTGATCTCATCATCCATGAGAACACGGATGGTTACAGCCAGGGACTGGGTTCCCACATTGCCCGCCATGTCCAGGATTAGCGACTGGAAGCAGATGAGAATGGCAATCTTGGCCACGATCCCCTCGAACATTCCGACTACACTGGAAACAAACATTCCCAGGAAGAGCAGGGCCACCAGCCAGGGAAGGCGTTTTTTCATGCTGGTAAGGAGGGTTTCCTTCATGTCCTCGCTGTCGCCGCCGCCCTCAGCAATACCGGCCAGCTTGTTGTAAACTTCCTTGGACTCAGCCTCCATGTAGTCCACAATATCCTGGACTGTGATAACGCCCACCAGGTGATCCTCAGAATTGAGAACGGGGAGAGAATCCTCCTCGTAGTCCCGGATCCAGTCCATACATTCTTCCAGATCGTCATGGTCATGGACGAAGGGATAGGAGTTGACAATAATGCTCTCCAGGGGAGTGTATTCCCTGGCGAGAATCAGATCCTTTAAGTCAATGGCCCCGTAAAAGCAGCCGTTTTCATCTACCGCATAGAGCGTTGTGATATTGTCATTGTCGGCACTCTGGCGGATCAGCTCCCGCATGGCCTCTTTTACAGACAGCCGGTTGCAGATGGAGATATAGTTTGTGCTCATCAGGCTTCCAATCTCGTCATCTCCATAGGAGGAGA
>JAHZAR010000131.1:3600-5384 GCA_019423835.1 Clostridiales bacterium
CACTTAAATTTGCCTCAATGCTGTTGTGGAAGGACTCGGGCAGCTGCTCGAGAAGCTCTGCAGCATCGTCGGAATCCATGTGCTCAATCACGCCTGCCGCCTCCCTGGGAGCAAGCTCTGTGAGCAGAGTCTCAGGCTCATCATAGTAGGAGAAGATTTCGGCCGTCCACTCCTCGCCCATCTTGGAGTACAGCTCTTTTCTCTCTCCGGGAGTCATCTCCTCCAGAGCCTGAGCAATGTCGTAGTCGTGATAATCGTCCAGATGTGAGAGGAGCGCCTCTCTGTCATGTTCTCCGCGGATAAACTGGATGATCTCTTTTACAATCTCTTCGTTGATGAATTCATGTCTTCTCACATTAATATCCTCCTTTTATTCAGTTGTCATTTGGGTGAATATGCCGGAATACTTCTGGCTGTGAGAACAGAGAGATCATCAGATTTGAAAGAAAATCAGCAGCCTGACAGGCGCTGAAAGCAGACGCAGGGCACAGAAGGCCATTGCGTCAGGTCTGTATGCTCTGAGCAGGGACAGCCACAGAAAGCCGGATATTCAGTTTTGCGGTATCAGGATGACCGTCGCCGTCCATACATTCACTTCCTTTCACGGTATATCTGAAGAACAGAGGCAGGAGCTGCACAAAGGCAGGCAGAGCCTGTCTTGATCAGGATGCCACAGACCGTTTCATAAATAAAAAAGTCCATATCAAAGCCTGAGCGAATGATATGGACTCATACTGCGTATCCGATCCGTTCAAGCTTTAGCTTCACAGGGCCTGAAATTACATTATTCTGCGCCTTACAGCGACACAGACTGCTGACCTGATTAGAGGTGTCTCCACCTTTAACCGGCAGTAACCCTTATCCCTGTGGTAGCCTCACCTACCGAATGTTCTTTTTACAGATTAGTTTTAACACAGCCAAAAGCAGGTGTCAAGGAAAAACAGAGAAAAACGTGAAAAAACAGCTTCCTTTCTAATCAACGCCGGTTTTCCCGGCAAAACGGCTTTCCCTGCCGGTGCCGTTTCCCACTGCACGGGCGTAATTTACGAGAAAATGGCAGAAATCATTAGCGGCTCTCGAGGAAACGCCGCGGGAACAGCGCGTCAGGATAATCTCTCTGCTGCAGTGCATATTTATAATAGGAAGAAGCCGGATTTGCGGAGAGGAGAGCAGCCCCCAGGAATATTCCGGCCAGAAGCCGACGCCCAGACCTGCCGCAATCAGATTCCGGACAGATTCCGGGTTATCCGTTTCACAGACCGTGTGGGATGCAAAGCCTGCCTCCAGACAAAAGCGATCGCAGATTCTCCGAATAGGCCGGTTGTTCGACAGGCTGATGAAGCCCTCGTCCTTCAGACAGGCCAGATCAATGCCGTCCAGACTGGCATAGGGGGAGCCTGCCGGAACAGCCATAAAAAAACGCTCCTGCAAGAGCAGCTGTTCGCCTGCCCGGCGGGGAGTTCCGGGAAAGGCGGTGGAGATACAGATATCATCATGTTCCCGATCCGGATTCTGGACGAGGCGGAACAGGATCTCCGGGTGAAGCCTCTTATAGGCGATGATACAGTCCGTTACCAGGCGGGTAGCCGCCAGAAGATTCAGGCGTATCGTACGCTGGTTCATCTGCTCCTTTTTCCGTATCTCAGAGGGGATTTCATCCAGGGCGGCCATGATAGGCAGAAGTTTCTGTTCCAGAAAGCGCCCGGCGTCATTGAGCCGGATCGTTCGTTTCTCTCTTTCAAAGAGAGAAACCCCAAGCTCCTGTTCCAGACGTTTGATGGACT
>JAHZAR010000013.1 GCA_019423835.1 Clostridiales bacterium
AACCCCGGACAACTTGATTAAAAGTCAAGTGCTCTACCGACTGAGCTAATACCCCGGAATATTATTGCAAATGACAAACTTCGTTCTCAGCATGTATTCATAAGCAAAAAAAATAAATGCCCAGAACCGGAATCGAACCAGTGACACGAGGATTTTCAGTCCTCTGCTCTACCAACTGAGCTATCTGGGCATCGTGCGGAATCATCTGTACTCCGTAACGACATGGGTTATTTTACCGGATATTTTTTGAATTGTCAAGTCTTTTATATAAATTTTTTATTCTGTGTATGATAAAAACTATTTCTATTTTATACCGCTCCTATCCTATGCAGAAAAGCATCGTAAAAGCCATCCTCCTGTCTCCGGCTTCTGCGATGCTTTTTAGCTGGCTTTGAATTTTTCTTTTGCTACTCCTCCAGCAGATCGGAAAGCCTTGCAAACTGCTCCAGTGTAAGCGCCTCGCCTCTCACAGCCGCAGGAACGCCGAGCCGTTCGATGGCCGCAGCAATTTTTTCCTTCCCAATCTGAATCTCGGGAGAATTATTCAGCCCGTTTAACAGAGTTTTTCTTCTCTGGTTGAAGGAGGCCCGAATCAGCTTAAACATCAGCTCCCGGTTCTTCACCTCTACAGGCGGCTTCCTGTGCCTGGTCAGCCGGATCACCGCCGACCCCACACTGGGTCTGGGAATAAAGCAGTTGGGGGGCACGTTTGCCACGATATAGGGCTCAGCATAATACTGAACCGCCAGGGACAGCGCCCCGTAGTCCTTGGAGCCGGGCCCTACCTGCATCCGATCGGCTACCTCTTTCTGCACCATAACCGTGATATTGTCGATGGGTACTCCGCTCTCAAATAATCCCATAATAATGGGCGTTGTAATATAATAGGGCAGATTTGCCACTACCTTAATGGGTCTTCCCTCGTTATACTCCTCTGCCAGTTTCTTTATGTCAACCTTTAAAATATCCTGATTGATGACGGTCACATTATCGTACCCGGCAAGGGTTTCGGCAAGAATGGGAATCAGATTGGTGTCAATCTCCACAGCCACCACCCGCCTTGCGTTCTCAGCCAGATACTGGGTCATGGTTCCGATACCCGGGCCGATTTCCAGCACCATATCATCTTTTGTCACTCCCGCAGCTCCTATGATTTTGTCCAGCACATGTCTGTCGATCAGGAAATTCTGCCCGAATTTTTTCTGAAAGGCAAAGCCATATTTCTGAATGATCTGTATGGTTTTCTGCGGATTCCCCAGCTTCTCCTCCGGCTGCGTGATCCTGCTGCCCTCCTCTTTCTCACTGTCTGCTTTACAGTTCTGTTCTTCTCTGTATTCCATCTGTCACTCCATCCATTTTTACTTTCTCAGTCGACAATATCCGTATTCTTACCCTGCGTTCTCTCCTGCCGCCCTGTTTGCCCTGCACCCGCTCTGACATCCATCCGGTAAAGTCTTCTGGCATTTTTCTCTGTTATTTCGATTACCTGTTCCGGGGTGAGCCCCTTAATTTCAGCCAGAGCATTTACCACATAGGGAAGATTGGCCGAGGTATTCCTGGTTCCCCGGTGAGGGGTGGGGGCCATATAGGGACAGTCCGTCTCCAGGACAATCTGCTCGATGGGAGCGCAGGCCGCGACTTCCTTCAGCTTTTTTGCGTTTTTAAAGGTCAGCACACCGCCGATTCCCAGAAAAAATCCCAGATTGAGATATTCTCTGGCTATCTCCGTTCCATAGGAAAAGCAGTGGATGACGCCGCCGATCTCGCCGGCCCGGGCCTCCTTCATCATATCAAGCGTATCCTTCGCAGCATCCCTGCTGTGGATGATCACCGGCAGCTTCATCTGCCTGGCCAGCTCAAGCTGGCGCAAAAACCATTTCTTCTGAATCTCATGCTCCGGCTCTTCCCAGTAGTAATCCAGCCCTATCTCTCCCACCGCAAGCATTTTGGGGTTCTTGAGAATTTCGCAGAGCCTTCTGAACTTTTCCTCATCAAGCTCTGCCGTCTCTCTTGGATGAACGCCGGCCGATCCATATACAAACGGATATTGTTCCGTCAAGGCAAGCGTACGCTCTGAGCTTTCCATACTGGCTCCCACATTAAGGACTGTTCCCACTCCGGCTTCCTTAAGCCCCATGAGAACCTGGTCCCTGTCCCCGTCAAATGCCTCATCATCATAATGTGCATGTGTATCGAATATCAATGTTCGTTCCTCTTTTCACTTACTTTCTCTTCTCAAAACTTTCATCTCCGCAGGAAGCAAGCCGTTTCTGTTTCAGTCTTCAGTCCTGCAGGCCTCCTGCAGACAGCTGAGGCTCCGCCTGAAGCTCATCTTCCTGAAGGACCTCCCTCTTCAGAAATGATAAGGCGAAGCAGATAACGTCTCTCCAGCTTCAGAGAGACATATTTCGAGATCCTGCTCATATAAATGCTGTCGCAGGCACCGCCTATCACTCCCACAATGGCAATTCCCTGTAAAAATTTCAAGTACAAAAGTTCCCCTGAGAGCGCACGGGCGGCTTCCCTGACTGCATCTGAAGAAATCCCCTGCTTTTCTCCATCTGTTTCCGTATCCCCCTCTTTTCCTGGTTTTTCTTTTTTCTTCCAGTCCTTCACCGCCATCCCATACAGCCTTCTGTTCAGAGCTGCATCCCGCTCCTGAAAGTCCTCTCCCTGATAAAGAGAGAGGGCAATCATTTCAAGCAGAAGCTCCTTCTCCTCCGGCCTCTCATAATCAATCCCATAGTGCAGGCAGAGCTTATAGAGATTTCTGAACAGGGCTGCCAGAAAGAGCGGTATGTCCGGAATCCCGATTCCCAGCAGACCAAGCCCTGCTCCCTCCACGCCTGCAGCTACGGTGGAAACCGTTCTCTGCCTTCTGGCAATCCTGGAATTTTCCCGGATATGCTTTCTGGTAGGAATAAGCCCTGTTTTGTAGTCTCTCGCCTGGTATTCCAATTCCAGTCTCTCCCTGGAGTATGTTTTTTCAATCAGCCCTGTGCCGCCGGTTAAGACTGCGCGGAAGGCCTTTTCAAATGCGGCTTCCAGCTTTTGTGAGAGGCCCTCCGGAATCAGGGAGGAAAGACGTTTCTCCCACAGTGCTTCTCTCCGGCGGTCATACCGCCCCGCTGCTCTTTTCTCATGCTTTAAAAAGGCCTCCCACTCCTTCTGAGCAGGCGTTCTCCTTCCGAAACTCATTGGTTTTCCCCCTGGCTCTCTTTCTGTTCCATCTCCAGCTCCAAGGCAGGCCCATGTGCCGCCGTCGGATCCTCCGTCTCCCTGGGAGGCTCCGCCGCAGGCCCTCTCGGCTCGTTTATCCTGTCGTCAGCAGCCGGGCCTGTCACCGGCTCTACGTACAGCTTCTGTGCGCCTCCTGCCATGCAGAGGGATACTGCCGTCATAATCACTGCTCTCTGCCACAATTTCATAGGATCCCCTCCTTCCCTCCGGATATGCTATCTCTCCGAGGGATGCACACTCCCGGCATAGGTGTTTTGCCTCCCTTCGGTCGCCTGCCGCTCGGCGCAGGTGTAATGTCCGCTATGCGTACATTATACCATCCTCTCTTTTTGAAGAAAAGGGGAATGCAGCCCCTCGGCACACTCCCCTTTTTGCTGCGCGGCGTTCTCTGTCCACAGAGTCAGCCGCCTTTTTATCTGCTTTCCGTTTTTTCTCTTATCCCATCCAGACAGGCTGCTTCCTCTAGCCGATCTCAGCTCCTGCCGGCACATCCTTTTCCGGCTGCATCAGGACAACATTGCCCTCTGCATCCTCTGCGCAGAGAATCATTCCCTCAGAGAGCATTCCGGCCAGTTTGGCAGGCTTTAAGTTGGTGACAACCATAACCTTCTTTCCCACCATCTCTTCCGGAGTGTACCATGCCTTGATTCCGCTCAGAATCTGGCGCACCTGGCTTCCGATTCTCACCTGGGAGCAGAGGAGCTTCTTGGATTTCGGAACCGCCTCACAGGAGATAATCTCTCCTACCTGGAACTGGAGCTTTGCGAAGTCATCATAGGTAATCTCCGGCTTGGCCTCAACGTCAATCACCTGAGCAGCCGCAGCCTCCTCACCCTTTCCCTGGCCCTCTGCCTCTTTCTGAGCTTTCTCAGCGCTCTTCATAGCCTCTACCTTTTCGAGCACTTCCTTTATATCCATGCGTGCAAACAGAATCTCTGGCTTTTCTGTCACCTTATTTCCTGACGGATAAAGACCGAACTCATTCATGCTTTCAAGGCTTCTCTTCTGTGTATTTAACTGGCTGAGAATTTTCTCAGAGGTTTCCGGCATAAAGGATGCCAGCAGAGACGCCCCGATTGTGATCGCCTCTGTCAGGTTATAAAGCACCTCAGACAGACGGGCCTTTTTCTCCTCATCCTTCGCAAGCGTCCACGGAGTTGTCTCATCGATATATTTGTTGCTTCTCCTGAAGATTCCGAAAATCTCTGTGATGGCATCAGCCACGCGGAGCCTGTCCATCTTCTCATCTGCCTTCCTCACTGCCTCTAACACAACAGCCTTCAGATCAGCATCCACGTCCTCTGTCACGCCTGTTTTCTCCACCACGCCGCCGAAATATTTGTTGGTCATGGAGATGGTCCTGTTTACCAGATTGCCCAGGATGTTGGCCAGATCGGAATTCATGCGCTCTACCATCAGCTCCCAGGTAATGACACCGTCATTGTCAAATGGCATCTCGTGAAGTACGAAATAGCGTACAGCATCCACTCCGAAGAAATCTACCAGAGTGTCTGCATAGAGTACATTGCCTTTGGATTTGCTCATCTTGCCGTCTCCCTGCAGAAGCCACGGATGGCCGAATACCTGTTTTGGGAGGGGCAGATCCAGGGCCATCAGGAAAATCGGCCAGTATATGGTATGGAACCGGATAATGTCCTTCCCGATCAGGTGAAGGTCTGCAGGCCAGTATTTATCAAACAGCTCTCCGTTCTCTCCTGTGCAGTTGTAGCCAAGACCTGTAATATAGTTTGTCAGAGCGTCCAGCCACACATAAGTCACATGCTTCGGATCAAAAGAAACGGGAATTCCCCAGGTGAAGGAGGTTCTGGATACACACAGATCCTGAAGACCCGGCAGCAGGAAGTTATTCATCATCTCATTCTTCCTGGAGACAGGCTGGATAAATTCCGGATGTTCATTAATATAGTCAATCAGCCTCTGGGCGTACTTGCTCATACGGAAGAAATAGGCCTCCTCCTTGGCAGGCTGCACCGGGCGGCCGCAGTCCGGACACTTGCCGTCAACCAGCTGAGACTCCGTAAAGAAGGACTCGCAGGGCGTGCAGTACATTCCCTCATAGTATCCCTTGTAAATATCTCCCTGATCGTAGAGCTTTTTGAAAATTTTCTGCACCTGCTCCTCATGGTCGGCATCTGTGGTGCGGATGAACTTATCGTAGGAAGTATTCATCAGATCCCAGATGGTCCTGATCTCTCCTGCCACCTGATCCACAAATTCCTTCGGGGTAACACCGGCCTCCGCTGCCTTCAACTCGATCTTCTGTCCATGCTCATCCGTTCCTGTCTGGAACCGCACGTCATAGCCCTGCTCCCTCTTATATCTTGCAATACTGTCTGCCAGCACAATCTCATAGGTATTTCCAATATGCGGCTTACCAGATGTGTAGGCAATAGCCGTCGTAATATAATACGGCTTCTTACAATTCTGACACATGTTCTCTTCCTCCTTGGATTATGAAAATAAAAACGCCTTTAACCTCACCTGCGCATGGATCATGCCCTGATGAAATTAAAGACGAGTTCTCTCCCGTGATACCACTTTAATTCACAGTCCGCCTCACAGCGGTCTGCCTCTGGGGCTGCGGGGAACGGTGCTTTCTCCCTTCCCTACAGTCTGACGCTGTAACGGGCATCTCCCGTCGCTGTCTTTCCGGCCTGCGCCCGGAAACGGTGCGCCTGAAGTTTTTCTGCACAGTCAGATACAGGCCGGTTCGCCAGCAAGGCTCCAGGGCCATCTTCAGCGGTTTCCGGGCCATCCTCTCCCACCACACGGACTCTCTGTGGGCCCTGTCTTCCGCCTACTCTCCCCTTCGCTGCCTTTGACTCTTTGATTATATTCTGGTTTAGTAAGTATAGGTTAAGTCTAGCGGGTTGAACTGTGTTTGTCAAGGAGAGATTGAAAAGTGCCAGTCCCGCATCTGCTCCTGACATAAAGCAAAGTTTCAATAAATCCATAAAATCCTCTTGGACAGCCGGACATGCATTGGGGCACAGGGCAAAAAGCCGGCTCGTTCCGGATGAAACCGTCATCTCCTCAATGAAAAAATATGTAATTTTGATTTTCTTCCCTTTTAATGTTCCTTTAATTTTCCCCCTGTATGATAAAACCATAGACAACAGAAGCATCAGAAAGAACGGTAACACGAAGGCAGTCAGCTGTGGCATATGGCTGGCCGCTGTCCCTGACTTTTAATAAACACATGAGCAAATATCAGGAGGTCTTATATGAAAAAGTTTACAGCAATCGCAGCATCCGCTCTCGTCTTAGGAAGTATCCTCGTTCCATCCACCCTCACAGCCCTGGCAGCACAGGTAGATGAAGCTCAGGCCAGAGAGATTGCCCTTTCCCATGCCGGAGTTGCCCAGGATCAGGTGGCTTTTATCCAGTCTAAATTAGATTATGAACAGGGACGTCAGGTCTATGAGGTAGAATTCTACACAAAGGATTACAGAGAATTTGATTACGACATTGAGGTTTCTACCGGAACTGTCTTGAGCTTTGACTATGAGTCTGAATACTATGATGCAAAAGCTGCCAGGAATGAGAACCGCTACCTGAACGGTTCCCTTGCCGCCCAGACAAACCCGGGGCAGGTGAGCGTTGAAGACGCCAAGAAAAAAGCTCTGGAGCACGCTGGCATCGCAGCCGATCAGGCAGTCTTTGTCAAAGCGGAAATCGACTACGATGACGGACGTCAGGTCTATGAGCTGGAGTTTTACACAAACGATTTCAGAGAGTTTGATTATGAGATCGATACAGAAAACGGCAATATTATCAGTTATGACTTTGAGGCTGAGTACTGGCAGAAGCCTGCACAGGCCGCCGGTTCTCAGGGCAGCTCTGTCATCACCGAAGACCGCGCCAGGGAGATCGCTGCTTCCCAGGCAGGCTTAAACGTCTCCGATGTAACCTTCCGCAAAATGAAACAGGATCTGGACGACGGCCGTCTGTGCTATGAGGGAGAATTTATTCACGGCACAACTGAGTACGAGTTCGAGATCGATGCCAGCACAGGAAGGATAACCGACTGGGACAGAGAAAGTATCTTTGATTAATTTTCTGGTTCCATTATTGAAAGAAACCGGTTCAGCCTGAACCCGGCCGGCGGAGTGTGTGATACACAGTCCGCCGGCTTTTTGTGTCTGTCCCGCGTCTGCCCTGCTTCCTCCCTGCCTCTGTTCTGCCCTGTTTCCCTCCCGGAAGCCCCCGCCCGGCGGTTCCCGTGCACTCCCCTGTGTATTCATGAGTTGTAATTGGCAATAATATAAATTATAATGAAACAATAATGGAGGTATGAACATGAAAGCCAAACGACAATACTGCTGTTTTCTGCTTGTTTTTATCCTGTCTTTTCTGCTCACTGCCTGCTCCCGCCCGCCTGCCCGGGGAAGCGGCACAGACGGAAGCAAAGCAGCCGTTCAGACGGAAGGGGAGCAGGCTCCGGCTCAGACAGAGGCGGATCAGACCTCAGTTCAGGCAGCCTTTGATAACTTCACCGATGAAGTATTTAAGGAGGAGCTTGAGGGCTCCGGCATCACACTTCACTATCTTTTAAGAAACCCGGAAGAGTTCGGCATCTCGGAGGAAAATCCTGAACTGGGAGAATGTTCCCTGGAGGCGCTGAAACAGGTATCCGCTGACATCCGCGATCTGTCTGACAGACTGCATGAATTTGATCCGGCACTTTTAACTGCCGATCAGCTTTTCACCTACCGGGTTCTCGACGATTATCTGGAGACAGAGAAAATGGCCGACGGACTGGAGCTCTACACCCGCCCTCTCTCCACCACCATCGGAACCCAGGCTCAGCTCCCCATTCTGTTTGCGGAGTATGCCTTTTATGACAGGGAGGATGTGGAAAATTATCTGACACTCCTCTCACAGATTGATTCCTACTACAAGGAAATTGCGGAATTTGAGCATGTGCGGGCAGAGGCAGGTTTGGCCCCCTGTGATCTCATCCTCGATCAGCTCATCCAGTCCTGCAAGGATTATATGATCCGGCCGGAGAACAGCTTCCTGTGCGAAACCTTTGACAGCAAACTGGACGATATCGAGGGCCTGTCAGAGGAGGAAAAGGCAGAGTACAGGGAACGCCATCTGACGGTCATGAAGGAACACTTCATCCCGGCCTACCAGATGCTCTCCCAGGAACTGGAATCCCTCAAGGGGAACGGTTCCGACGGGAAGGGACTGTGCGGCTACCCGGACGGAAAGCGCTACTACGAATACCTGGTGGCTTCTTCCACGGGAACAGAATACACGGTTCCGGAGCTGAAGGAGCAGGTTCAGATACATATGAGCAGCGATCTGGCGGAGATTACCCTGCTTCTTGAAAACTATCCGGAGCTTTCCGAGACTTCTGCCAACTATTCCTTCTCACAGACAGAGCCGGCTGCAATTCTCGACGACCTGAAGAGTCAGTCCGAAAAGGATTTCCCGCCTCTCTCCGGCGCCGACTACATCGTAAAGCAGGTTCCCAAGGCTCTTGAATCCTCTCTGAGCCCTGCTTTTTATCTGACTGCGCCCCTGGATTGCTGGGAGCACAATGTCATCTATATCAACGGAGGATCGGATCAGACGTCTGCTGATTCTCTGTACACCACGCTGGCCCATGAAGGCTATCCCGGCCATCTGTACCAGACCGTATATGCCAACCAGAACATCAAAGAACCCCTGCTCCACCTTCTGTCCTGCGGCGGCTACTCTGAGGGATGGGGAACCTATGCGGAAATTTACTCCTATTCCTTCGACAACGGTCTGGCCCCTGGACTTGGCCAGCTTCTGGCTCACAACCAGGCAGCGACTCTCGGCCTTTACGCCCTCTTGGACATCAACATCAATTACGAGGGCTGGACAGAAGAGCGCACCGGAAAATTCCTGGAGGAACTCTACGGAATCACTGATCCGGCTGTTGTACAGGAGATTTTCTATGCTGTTGCGGACAACCCGGCCAACTATCTGCAGTATTACACCGGATATATGGAAATTACCCAGATGCGCGAGACGGCAGAGGAGACACTTGGCAGCAAATACGATCCCGTGCAGTTTCACAAATTTATCCTCGACATGGGAGGAGCGCCGTTTCGGGTCATCAAACCATACTTTAAAACCTGGCTTTTGACCTTCGGTGCCTGAAAACCTTCCTCTTTCCATCGTACAGAACCTTCTGTCATGCCCTGTATCGCGAAAGGCCGCCAGCCTCCGGTCTGAATATCCATTTTCAGCCGGAAGGCTGACGGCCTCCCTTTTTCTCGATTTTTTATTCTGACTTATTCCTGACTGTTCTTTTCACTGTTCTCTCTGTTTCTTTCCCTGGAAAGCTCTGTTTCTCTGTCCTCCCGCGGCTCTGTCAGTCTTTCAGCAGCACTTCAGAGCTGTCTTCTCCCAGGCTGTTAAGCACCCCCTGTCCGCCTTCCTGAGCCTGACTGCAGTCTTCCTTCTTATAAATCTTACCGATTATATAGGAGGAAATACTCACCGTCAAAAGGGAACATACGATTTTTCCCAGCGGAATATATGAGAGCGAGAGCATCAGAACCACAAAATCCGTGGCAAAGTAGCACCGTTCCAGTTTTGCCTTCGTAATCCTGTTTAAAATAAGGGCCAGGGCGTCATCACCGCCGGAAGCACCTCCGGAGCGTACCACAAGCCCTACGCCGACTCCCACAAACAGGCCGCCAATTACGGCTGCAAGCACCGGATGGGCGCTGAGATCCGGGATCAGATATCCCATTCTCTCATGCAGGGAGTAGAAAAGGGAATAGCTGACGGAAGCCACAATGGCATTTTTTAAAAATGCTCCTCCCAGGATCTTCCACCCGATCAGATAGCACATGAAATCCATAGCCGGGCCGATAATACTCGGCGAAATTCCGAACCAGTGCTGAATTAAAAGCTGCAGTCCCAGTACGCCTCCCTCGGTTATATTCGCCTGACTGTGAATGTTGTAGAGACCGAATGAGAGAATTGCCGTTCCGAGCAGCAGGCCGCCGTACCGGATTGCCGCCTTCTTTGCCTCTGCTCCTTGCAGCATTTTCATAATAACAACTCCTTTATGGTATTAACTTCTTTGTTCTCTTGACTGTTATTAGTATAAAGTATATAGTAAGTATAATGTCAATAGGTGAAATTATTTTTGCTGTACGTCCTTTTTCACCGGACAGAGGCAGACAAAAAACAACTTTGGGGAGGGAACTTGTATGCAGCACCGCTTTACTGCAGGAGAGCTGGCAAAGCTGTCCGGCCTGTCCAGACAGGCTATTCTGTTTTACGATAAAAAAGGAATTTTAAAGCCTGATTATGTGAATCCGGAAAACGGCTACCGCTACTACAGCGCTGATCAGCTGGATCTTCTGGACAATATTGCAATGCTCAAGGAGATCGGACTTTCCCTGGAGGAAATCCGTGAATTTATGGAGCAGCGCACCAGGGACTACGCCCTGTCATTGATGCAGGAACAGCTCATAAGCATCCGCCAGAAAATCCGCCGCCTGCAGACCACAGAAAAGCAGCTTGCCTGGAAGGTCAAAACGCTCCGCGATTTTTCTTCCAAATCAGGCACTGTCGCTCTGGTCCGTCACGACAGGACGGAATTTCTGGCAGGAGAGGCAGTGCGTTTTCCCAGGAAAAGAAAGGGCACGGATGAGGAGGATTTGATGGCCCAGAATATTGCCGTCAAGCAGCTCATGACAAAGGCAAAGAAAGAGCATTATCCCTATTTTTACCAGCAGGGGGCCATTATCCCCCTCGATGAAATACGGGCAGGCCATTGTCTGAGAGCCTCCCATGTATTTCTTCCTCTTGAAAGGAACTACTCGGGAGCCTTCTGCATTGCCAAGCCGCCGGGCCAGTATGCCCACTACTACTTTACAGGCCGGTATACTGACAGCGCAGAAGCCTACCGCTTCCTCCTTCCGGAGCTTTCGCGCATGGGCCTTACGCCTGTATCCAGCGCCTATGAGTACTGTATCCTGGACAGCCTCACCACCTCCGACAGCGGGGATTATGTCACCCTGATACAGATACGGGTGGAACCCTGCAGTGCAAAAAGGCCATTCGCCGGATGAACGGCAAATGGCCTCGCTTAGCTGTTATTCTGTTTCGGGAATCCCTCTCCCGGGCCGGGACTGAGCCTGCTCTGTTTTATTCAGCGGCTGTTTCTCCCTGGACCTCTGATGCAGAGCCGGCGCTTTCCTCATCCTCACCTGCACCTGTATTCTCACCGGAAGCTGCTGCCGCCTGAGCATTCTCTCCACTCATATTTTTGTAGGAGCGGTTGAATTCAAAGCTGCCTGAGCCGACGCTCTCGCCATTTACAGTCAGATTCAGCGTCTGAGCCTCGAAATTCTGGATAAAAGTATTGGCAACGGCCGTCTGCTCCAGCACGTCCTCCTGGTCTGGCATACCGGAAAGATCCACGGTGAGCACATCCCCAGCCTGGGAGAAATTTAACACCTTTGTTCCTTCCTCGAGGATTCCGTACTCTGCCATCTTGTCAGCCAGAAGCTGGGCATCCACTGTCTCCTCTTCATCAGATTCAATGGCGTCCATCTTCTGATCAAGGCCCGTCCCATCCTTCCTGATGGTGAAAATACTGACCTGAGCCATTGGTTCTGCATCTGCATCAGGGAGCTTCTCCACAACTTCTCTCTCTGTCTGCTCGATGGAAGCCTCCACCGTCTGTCCCTCAGCCTGGGCATTAGTCTGGCTGGATACATCTGTCGGGGAGCAGGCCGCCAGAGAGACGGACATCACAACTCCCACGAAACCAAGCATCATTTTTTTCATAATTGTATTTCCTCCTCATCTGATTATTCTTTGCCCGCATTGCGGTCCAGATCCCATTCCGCTCTGAATCCGCAGGCGCAGCAAAGCGCTTTCAATCCACAGGCGGCGCCCTTCTCTTTTCAGGCTGCCCTGCGGGTCTTTTGTTTTCATTCCTCTGTTCTTCAGACAGTAAACTCCCTGAACCACCGGTTCAGTTTGGTGAGGGCCCGGTAAAGGATCTGAAGCTCCTCGCCGGACAGCTCCTCCTTTATGCTGTCTATCATCCTTCTGTGAAATTCTGCATGGTGCTCAAAGGCTCTGCGCCCCTTCTCTGACAGGGAAATATAGACTACCCTCCTGTCCTCTTTTCCTCTGGTGCGCTCCACGTAGCCCTTTTTTACAAGACTGTTCATGGCGATGGTAAGTGTTCCCACTGTGACTGAAAGCTCTCTGGCAATCGCGGACATATTTTTGGGAGACCCGATTCCGATCGCTTCAATTACGTGCATATCATTGCTTGTGATATCACAAAATTCCGGCGTTATAATGGCCTTCTGCTCAATATCCATAATGTCGCGGAACAGCCTTACCAGTACCTCATTGAATGTATCGTAATTGTCCACAGTGTTCCCCTTATCTGACCAAAACAAAATTTCCCCACTGATTATACAATAAACAATCCATCCCGGCAACTGTTAGCAGTCAACAAAATTCTTACAACTTTTGCATCGAGAGCACGCCTTTTTCTCTCAGACGATGGCCGCCGCGATGACCACGCTGGCGGCAATTCCCGCAGCCGTGGAGATCAGGGCTCCGGCCAGAGTCCATCTTGTCTTCGTCACCTTCACTGCCATAAAATACACGCTCATGGTATAGAATACGGTTTCCGTACAGCTTTCCATAATGGAAACTGTCATTCCCAGCAGAGAATCCGGCCCGTATGTCCTGAAAATATCGAGAAGAAGCCCGGTGGCCGCTGAACTGGACACGAGGCGTACCAGGATTACGGGGACAATCTCTCCCGGAATTCGGAGAAATCCTGCCGGAGCTTTCAATATTTCTGAAAGAAACTCCAGGAATCCAGATGCTCTCAGGACACCCACGGCTGTCATAAGGCCGATCAGGGTGGGCAGTATCCCGGCAACTGTCCTCATCCCCTCTTTTGCCCCTCTCGTAAAATCGTCAAACACAGGGCGCCTGGAGATGAGTCCAAAGCCGATTATGTAAAACAGAATCACCGGTACCAGAAAGTCTGACAGATAAAGAACTGCCTTCATGGCTAATCCCCGCTCTACGGTCCTTACTGTCATTCTATGCCAGAAGGCTCCGGCAAATTCATATTTTCATAATTGTCGAAAAGGCTGATTTCCTTTTCATGTTAAGTATTATACGGGGAGTTTGTGTCCTGACTGTGAATTACTCCTTGCAAAATCAGGAAATTTTTATAAATTGTCTTTCCAAAATCTAAACCTTTTAGCGCCTGCTTTCTTTTTGCAAAGAGATGCTCCTGATTTCAGGCTGTCCGCGTCCATCCCGGAACACGGATAAATTCAGAATGCTGCTTCCGAATTATGTGGTATAATAAAAACTGACAAAAAAATTTATTTCAGGAGGAACAATCCATGAGCGTACTGTTTGTTGAATACCCGAAATGCACGACCTGCCAGAAAGCGAAGAAATGGCTGGATAACGCCGGTGTTTCCTATGAGGATCGCCATATCAAGGAACATAATCCGACGGAAGAGGAGCTCAGAAAATGGCATAAGATAAGCGGTCTCCCTCTCAAAAAGTTCTTTAATACCAGCGGACTTCTCTATAAGTCCATGGCGTTGAAGGACCGGCTGCCTGCCATGAGCGAGGACGAGCAGTATGCACTGCTCGCCACAGATGGAATGCTTGTAAAACGCCCTCTGGTTGTATCCGAGGACTTTGTGCTCGTTGGCTTTAAAGAGGCCGAGTGGGAAGCCAGGCTGAAATAGCCGGAGGCCGTAAAAAGGAAGTGCCAGGGCAGGGGCCGGGCCTACAGGCCAAGGCCCTTGCTCACATTCACCACAAAATCCTGTACATTGGTCACAATGCTCTTTGCGGAGAGGCTGCCGCGGTCGCCCAGCTTGTTGACGGCGAACTCGGAAACATCCACGCTGTAGAAGTATACCTGACGCACCGTTCCGTCGGCCAGCACGCGGAAGGACGGCGTCATATTTCCCGTCGCAATAGAATGCAGGGTGGTAGCCATACAGATTACGGTGGTGGCCTTCTTTACGCACTCTCTCATCGCCGACTGTCCCTCATACACATCTGCATAGACCTCCGGGAGAGGTCCGTCATCACGGATGGAGCCTGTCAGCACAAAGGGAACCCCCTTTTTGACACAGCTGTAGATAATCCCGTTGTCAATGTGCTCCTTCTCAATAAATTCCGGAATTGAGCCGTGATACCGCACCCGGTTGATTGTGTCGATATGGTTGTAGTGTCCACCTGCAAAGCTCTCCTGGGTATATATATCCTGTCCCAGAGCTGTCTTCAGGTAGGCCCCCTCCAGATCATGGGTTGCCAGGGCATTTCCCGCAAGCAGGGCGTCCACATATCCGTTCATAACCAGCTTGGAGAAAGCCTCCCTGGAGTCCGAGTCAAAGGCACAGGCAGGTCCCATGACCCAAACCACATATCCGTTTTCCCTCTCATGCTTTAAAAGCTCATAGATCTGATCGTAGTCTTTGGAAAATGCTGTCTCCCTGGAACGCCCCTGGCGGAAGGCGAAGGCCTCCCCGTTTCCTGAGGAGGGCTCATCAAAGCCATGGGGCCACACAAAGATCCCTTCCTGCGCATCCTCTGTTCTTCCTACAATTACAAGATCCCCCTTCTTCAGGGTTCTGAACTCTCTCACGGAGATTTCTCCGTTTTCATAGACGGCGACGCAGTCCATCCGGCTCTCCTTTGCCAGAAGCCACTGGCCTCCTACTTTGAAATACTCCGGAAAAATCGTAGTGGCGTGATAATGCTCCGGAGCCACCTTATCCTTCGGCGCCGGAGCCATCAGCGCGTCCGGGGCCTTCTCAAATTTCTCCTCTGTAAAATCAGGTGCCGTATACTTTTTCAATTCAAATGCCATAGTGAAATCCCCTCTCTTGTTCATTCTTTTCATGCCGCTTTTCATACTGTTTATTATAGCCTATTTTCCGCTGTTTCGGTACCCCGAAGGAAAAATTTCCGGCACACTCATCTCTCTTTTCTCCGTTTCCGGTTCATAACCGCACAGAACAGCACAGCCGCAAGGGTACTGATCCCCGTTGCCAGAAGTGCCGGACCTGTGACTGCCGCCGGGCTGGCTGAACCGTACTGTGCCCGGTAGGCTATCATATTGATGGGGATGAGCTGCAGGGAAGAGATATTGATAATCAGAAAGGTACACATCTCATTGCTGGCCGTTCCCCTTAACACCGGATAACAGTCTTTTTCCCGGCGCCCCTCCCTTCTCTCCTCCTCCAGCCTTTCAAGCTCTCCCATTGCCTTCAGACCGGCCGGTGTCGCCGCCCACCCCAGTCCCAGCATGTTGGCAATCATATTGGCAGAGATAGACTCCAGAGCAGGATGCCCTTTTGGAATCTTGGGAAACAGGAAGCGCAGAACCGGATACATTTTTCCTGCCAGAGCCTCGATCAGACCGGCTTTCTGGCCGATTTCCAGGATTCCTGTCCAGAAGGACATGACACCGAGCATGGTGATTCCCAGAGTTACCGCCTCCCCCGCTGATTCCAGCGCTCCATTTGTGACCTCAGGAAGCCTTCCATGAAAAGCTCCCCACAGAATTCCCACAGCCATCATCACGGCCCACACGTAATTCAGCAAAAAAATCCCACCCTTCTGGCAAACTGTATGCCAGAAAAGCGGGATTTATGCTCTCTTTTGTTTCCGCCTCTTCCTGTCCTACTCTCCGTAGCAGAGCTCCCTCATCACATCGGGAACTTTCTCAATCCGCTCAGCCCGGTATGCATTGCTGCCGCAGAACAGCAGCGCGTGATCCTCATCGCCCTGGGCTGCGTTGATCAGAGCCTGAGTAATACAGTATGGGGTTGTGGCCGGATCGCAGTGCTCCAGACAGCGGAAGCATCTGGTAACCTTCTCCCCCTCTGTCATCATCTTTCTGAGAAATGGATTCATAATGGCTCTCCCCGGCATTCCCACCGGGCTTTTGGTGATCACGATATCCTCTTCCCTTGCGTTGATGTATGCCTGTTTGTAGACAAGTGGCGCATCACACTCCTCGGTAGTCACAAACCTGGTCCCCACCTGGACGCCGTCAGCTCCCAGATCCTCGATGCAGTGGCGCACATCCTCATGTGTATAGACGCCTCCGGCCGTTACGACCGGGATTTCCTTCCCGTACTTCTCAGCGTACTGTCTGACCAGAGAGATGATACCCTTTACCTCCTCCTCGTACTCTGCTTTATGGTAGGTTTTCGATACCTTCTCTGTGTCCGCCTCCAGCTCTGCCAGCTGCTCTCTGGAAAAGCCCAGGTGACCGCCTGCCAGAGGGCCCTCAATCACCACCAGATCCGGGGCAGTCTTATAGTTTCTGTCCCACCTCTTGCAGATAACCTTGGCCGCCTTGACCGTTGACACGATGGGGGCAATTTTTGTAGCGCTTCCTTTCACATATTCAGGCAGATCTACCGGAAGACCGGCTCCCGAAACGATCAGATCCGCACCGATTTTCACGGCAGTCTTCACGTACTCAACATAATTCTTGGTGGCAACCATGATATTAAAGCCGATGATGCCCCCGGGCGCAATTGCTCTGGCCTTTTTCATCTCACTCTCCATGGCCCTCAGATTCGCCTCCTGGGCATTGCGGTAAAAATCCGGCTCCCGAAAGCCGATCTGTGCCGTTGAGATAAGGCCGATGCCTCCCTCCTTCGCCACAGCTCCTGCCAGGGATGAAAGGCTGATTCCAACCCCCATGCCCCCCTGAATAACAGGGAGCTTAGCCGTCAGATTCCCTATTTTCAGCGGTTTAAATCTATCCATCCTCGTTCTCCTAATATTTATTTCTGGTTCTCTAAAACGCGCGGAATCTGTCATATCTCTGGCTGACTGCCTCCGCCCGCGTCATATCCCTGAAGCGCAGGAAGAACTCCTCCAGCTTCCAGTCCAGCTCACGGCAGATTTCCTCCTTATTTGCCTTGGTGGCAGGCTCCGGCTCCGGAATAATACACTCAATCAATCCCAGCTCGTAGAGATCCCTGGCCGTCATCTTCATAACCTTGGCCGCCTCGCTGGCCCTCTTTCCATCCTTCCAGAGAATTGCGGCAAAGCCTTCCGGTGAGAGAACTGAGTAGACGGCATTCTCCATCATCCAGACCTCATTTCCCACAGCCATGGCAAGAGCGCCGCCGCTTCCCCCCTCGCCTACCACAATGGCAAGTACCGGCACGGTCAGGTTGGAAGCCTCGAACAGGCTTCTGGCGATCGCCTCGCCCTGGCCCCTCTCCTCGGCCTCGATTCCCGGGAAAGCTCCCGGAGTATCCACAAAGCAGATAATCGGGCGTCCGAATTTCTCTGCCTGCTTCATCAGGCGCAGGGCCTTTCTGTAGCCCTCCGGATTCGGCATACCGAAATTCCTCTTTAAGTTCTCCTTCGTGCTCTTTCCCTTCTCCTGGGCAATCACTGTCACCGGCATTCCGTGCCAGGTGGCAATTCCGCCGATGATTGCGCCGTCGTCTCCGAAATAGCGGTCTCCGTGAAGCTCGATAAATCCGTCAAACAGCTCGTCTATATAGTCGCTGGAGATCAGTCTGTCCTCGCTTCTTGAGATTAGCACCGTATCCCATGCGCTCAGCTGGCGGTTTGCGATCTCCTGCAGCTCCTTTTCCGGTGTGCGCTTAATCACCGCGCTCTTTCTGTCAAAGGATTTCTCTACAGCAGCTATAAGCTCCTCCTCTGACAGTCCCCCGGACTCCCTCTGCAGGACTTCTGAGTTGTCCTGGCCCGCACTTCCCCGGGCTTCTCCCGTCTCCTGCTTTCTCCGGCCCTCCCCCTTATAATTCCATTCATTTCTGTTGCTGTGAATGCGGAGGATGGAGGAAAGGGTATCCTTCATCTCAGGGCGCTCCACAATCAGATCCACGAAGCCGTGCTCCAGCTGGAACTCTGCTCTCTGGAAGCCCTCCGGCAGCTTCTGCCGGATGGTCTGCTCAATCACCCGCTGTCCCGCAAACCCGATCAGCGCCTTCGGCTCTGCGATAATAATGTCTCCCAGCATGGCAAAGCTGGCTGTCACGCCGCCTGTCGTCGGTTCTGTGAGAACACTGATATAGAGGAGACCGGCATCGCTGTGGCGCTTCAGAGCCGCAGAGGTCTTTTCCATCTGCATCAGAGATACCAGGCCTTCCTGCATTCTGGCTCCTCCTGAGCAGGCGAAGATTATCACTGGAAGCCGGAGAGCCGTAGCCCTCTCCACAGCCCGAGCGATCTTCTCTCCCACGTTGTGGCTCATGCTGCTCATGATGAAGCGGGAATCGCAGACAGCGATCACGGTTTTCTGGCCATGGATGGTTCCCCGCCCTGTGACAACTGCCTCATTCAGATTCGTCTTTTCCCTGACAGCCTGAATCTTCTTCTCATATCCCGGGAAGTTTAAGGGGTTTACAAACTCCATCTCCCTGTCCCACTCCTCGAAGGAACCGCTGTCAATCGTCATCTCGATTCTTCTGTAGGCATGGACGCGGAAGTAGCCGTCACACTTGGGACAGATGTAAAAATTGTTCTTCACATCCTCCGTGTAGATAGGCCGGCCGCATTTGTTGCATTTGCGCCAGAGTCCCTGGGGAATATTCGGCTGTCCCTCGTAGACAGCTTCCTCCTTCTCCTCAGAAGCCTTTTTATATTTCGTATCAATCAAGGTATATGTCTTTTTAAACATATTTTTCAGCATATAACACTCTCCCTTTCCCCGGATAATCCCTCTCAGACTGCCGATGCCTGACCTGTCCGCCCAGACTGATGCCAGAGGTTTAACACATCACACTATTTGCAGTAGGACGGAAACTCCTTCGGAATGAAATCCGTGTCGATCTGTCCCTTCTGATAAGCCTCGTTGTTTAAGATTTCATACTGGAAATCAATATTTGTGTCAATTCCCTCGATGACAAGCTCTCCCAGAGCGCTTCTCATCTTGGCAATGGCAGACTGCCTGTCCCTGTCATAGACAATGAGCTTCAGCAGCATGGAATCATAGTTGGGCGGAACCTGATATCCGGCGTAAATGTGGGTGTCAATCCTGACTCCACGGCCTCCCGGCAGATGCACCTCTGTAATGGTTCCCGGACAGGGCATAAAGTTCTTCTCCGGATTCTCCGCATTGATCCTGCACTCAATGGCGTGACCGCGGATTACCACATCGTCCTGGGTAAAGCCAAGAGGCTCTCCGGCTGCGATCTTAATCTGCTCTTTAATGAGATCCAGATCCGTCACTGCCTCTGTCACCGGATGCTCCACCTGAATACGGGTGTTCATCTCCATAAAGTAGAACTGTTTGTGCTTGTCTAACAGAAACTCGATAGTTCCCGCATTCACATAGCCCACTGCCTTTGCCGCCTTCACCGCTGTCTCTCCCATAGCCTTCCGAAGCTCAGGGGAGATCGCCTCCGACGGGGCCTCCTCAAGCACCTTCTGATGGCGTCTCTGAATCGAGCAGTCGCGCTCTCCCAGATGCACCACATTTCCATGCTCATCCGCAAGGATCTGGAACTCAATATGCCTTGGCTCTTCGATATACTTTTCAATGTACATGGTATCGTCGGAAAAGCCCTTGACCGACTCCATCTGCGCCTGATTAAAATTGGCCTCAAAGTCCTCCGCGCTTCTGGAAACTCTCATTCCCTTTCCGCCGCCTCCGGAGGATGCCTTGATCATGACAGGAAAGCCGATGGCCTTAGCCATCTTCAGAGCCTCCTCCGGTGTATACACCGGCTCTTTGCTTCCCGGCACAACGGGGACTCCCGCCTCTATCATGGTCTTTCTGGCCTCCGATTTATTTCCCATCCGGTGAATGATGTCCGCAGACGGGCCGATAAAACGGATATTGCATTTTTCACAGAGATCTGCGAAGCGGGCATTCTCGGAAAGGAATCCGAAGCCCGGATGAATGGCGTCTGCCTTCATAGCCACTGTGGCGGAGATGATGCGCTCCATATCCAGATAGCTCTCGCTGGACGGAGCAGGCCCGATACAGACAGCCTCGTCGGCGAGAAGTGTGTGAAGGCTGTCCCTGTCTGCCTCAGAGTAGACAGCTACTGTCTTGATCCCCATTTCCCGGCAGGCACGGATAATCCTGACCGCGATCTCGCCGCGGTTTGCAATCAAAATCTTGTTAAACAAAAGCGTCACCTATCCAATCATAAACGTGAGCTCGGCGGAAACTGCCACTTTGCCGTCCACAGATGCTGTCGCACTTCCGATTCCAACCGGCCCCTTTCTCTTGATAATCTGGCATTCCAGCTTCAGTCTGTCCCCTGGAACTACCTTTTTTCTGAACTTGGCGCTGTTGATTCCTCCAAAGTAGGCAACCTTTCCCTTGTTTTCCTCCTCGCTCAGAATCGCCACTGCGCCCACCTGTGCCAGAGCCTCCACAATCAGGACTCCCGGCATAACCGGCTCCTGAGGAAAATGGCCCGCAAAAAACGGTTCATTGTAGGTCACTGACTTGTAGCCTGTGGCTCCCTCACCCGGCCTTACCTCCTCGATGCAGTCGATAAGGAGGAATGGATGCCTGTGGGGAATAATTTCCTGAATCTCCTTGATTCCTAACATATACGGTACCCCTGTCCTTTTTATTTGCCGTACGCCGTTCTCCGGCCCTCGGCCTCCTGCTATTTAATTCTGAACAACGGCTGGCCGTACTCCACAACCTCCTCATTGTTCACAAGGATGGCCTCCACCACGCCGTCGTATTCGCTCTCGATCTCATTCATCAGCTTCATGGCTTCAATGATTCCAAGCACCTGGCCCTTTTTCACGGTATCTCCTACCTTTACGAAATTGTCAGCATCCGGTGAAGGCGCTGAGTAGAAGGTACCCACTAACGGGGACTTCACCACATTGCCGGACGGGATGTCCTCCTTTGCCTCGGCTGCCTGTGCGGAAGCTGAGCCGGCCATAGAAGCCTCCGGGGCCACGGGAACGCCTGCCACAGCCGCTCCTGCAAAGCCCGGGGCCAGTCCCATAGCGGAAACAGCCGGAGCTGCCACAGGAGGAACAGCCGTCACAATTTCCCTCTCCTTCTCTCTCTTTAAGGACAGTTTTGTCCCGTTCTCCTCGATCACAAGGCTGGTAAGATTGTTTTTGGAGACAGCCTCAATCAGTGTCACAATATCCTTAATATCCATGTCTGTCCTCCTCTGGCATTAAGCCTCATACTTCTTTACCACAAGGCTTGCGTTGTGTCCGCCGAAGCCCAGGGAATTGGAAATGGCATAGTTTACAGTTGTGTGGACTCCCTCGCCCTTTGTGTAGTCCAGATCGCACTCAGGCTCAGATTCAGCAAGCCCTGCCGTCGCATGTACATAGTCCTCCATAACCGACTTCACGCAGGTGATAAACTCCACTCCGCCGGCAGCCCCCAGCAGATGGCCGACCATGGACTTGGTGGAATTGATTTTTACCTTGTAGGCGTGATCGCCCAGTGCCAGCTTGATAGCCTTTGTCTCGAAAAGATCGTTGTGATGGGTGCTGGTTCCGTGGGCGTTTACATAGTCGATCTGCTCCGGAGTGATTCCTGCATCCTTAATCGCGTACTCCATGGCCTTTGCAGCTCCGCTTCCATCCTCTGCCGGAGAAGTGATGTGGTATGCGTCACAGGTTGCGCCGTAGCCGACGATCTCAGCCAGAATTGTGGCTCCCCTGTTCAATGCATGGTCTAAGGACTCCAGCACTACCACGCCTGCGCCCTCGCCCATTACAAAGCCGTCTCTGTCCTTGTCAAAGGGACGGGAACAGGTAGCCGGATCCGGGTTGGTAGAGAGGGCTGTCAGTGCCGTAAAGCCTGCCACGCCGATGGGAGTGATGCTTGACTCGGTCCCTCCTGCCAGCATGACCTCTGCCTCGCCGCACTGAATGGAGCGGAATGCCTCACCGATGGAGTGGGTTCCCGTAGCACAGGCAGTCACCACGTTGATGCACTTTCCCTTAAGCCCATACTGGATGGACACATTTCCGGCAGCCATATTGCTGATCATCATAGGCACGAGAAGAGGATTTACACGGTTCGGCCCCTTCTCGAGGAGCTTTTTGTACTCTCTCTCCACAGACTGCAGGCTTCCGATTCCGGAGCCGATGCTGACTCCCACGCGGAACGGATCCTCCTTCTCCATGTCAAGCCCCGACTGGGCAAGGGCCTGTCCCGCCGCAGCTACTGCGAACTGGGAGAACGGCTCCATTCTCCTTGCAGTCTTTGCATCCATGTAATTTTTCGGATCAAAGTCCTTCACCTGGGCAGCCAGCTTCACCTTGTAATCTGTTGTGTCAAAATATGTGATTTCCCCGAAGCCTCTCTTTTTTTCCTTCAGAGAATTCCAGAATGTCTCCACATCATTTCCGACAGGGGTAATTGCGCCCATGCCGGTAATCACTACTCTATTTGCCATATATTCCCTCCTGTAAACTCAGAACTTCTGCCTTTTTCCCGGCGTCACGGCCTACATGGCCATTCCGCCGTCCACACCTATGATCTGCCCTGTAATGTAGCCTGCCAGATCGGAAGCCAGGAAGGCGGCAAGATTCGCTACATCCTCTGTCTTTCCAAACTTCTTCATTGGAATCTGCTCTCCCATGGACTTTTTCACATCCTCTGGAAGCACGGCTGTCATCTCTGTGTCAATGAATCCCGGTGCGATTGCATTTACTGTGATGCCGCGGCTTCCAAGCTCTCTGGCTACGGACTTCGTGAGCCCGATCACGCCTGCCTTGGATGCACAGTAATTCGCCTGTCCCGCATTTCCCATCACGCCTGATACGGAGGAAATATTGATGATGCGGCCTCCCTTCTGCTTCAGCATCTGCCTGGACACATGCTTGATGCAGTTAAAGGTTCCCTTTAAATTGGTGTCTAAAACAGCATCGTACTCCTCCTCACTCATCTTCATGAGCAGGTTATCCTTTGTAATGCCGGCATTGTTCACCAGAATGTCGATTCTCTTATATCTGGCGATGAGATCCTTCATCATCTCTTCAGTCTTTGCGTAGTCGGAGACGCTGCACTGCACAGCCTCAGCGGTGCCGCCTGCCTCCGCGATCTCCTTCACCACTTCCTCCGCCTTTGCGGCAGAGCCATTGTAGTTTACGATAACAGCAGCTCCTTCCCTGGCCAGTGTCAGGGCGATCTGGCGGCCAATTCCGCGGCTCGCTCCGGTTACCAGTGCAATTTTGCCTTCCAATAACATATTTTTACAACCTTTCCTCGGAATTGCTTCCGGTATGCCTGAGAGTACAGAGAGCCGGCCGTGCCTCCCTGGCCGGCTTTCCTTTCAGAAGCCTCTACAGCTCCCTTACCTTCTCAATGTCTTCCAGTTTCTCTATATTGATCACGCGAACGCTTCTATCTATCTTCTTCATAAATCCGGCCAGTGTCTTGCCAGGCCCGATCTCAATAAATGTATCCACGCCGTCCTGAAGCATCATTCTCATGGTCTGCTCCCAACGCACGGAGGAGGACACCTGCTTCACCAGAAGCGGCTTCACATCCTCTGCTTTTGTCACGTACTCAGCCGTCACATTGGCTGCGTACGGGATCACCGGCTCGTGGATTTCTACCGTGTCCAGCACCCTTCCCAGCTTCTCCCCTGCCTCTGTAAGCATTCTGGAGTGGAACGGCCCGCTGACATTTAACGGGATCACCCTCTTTGCTCCCGCTTCCTTGAGCTTTTCTGCCGCCTCGTCGACCGCCTCCTTTTTTCCTGAGATAACGATCTGTCCCGGGCAGTTATAGTTGGCAATCTGAACCCCCTCGATAGGCTCGATCACCCGTTCAATCTCCTCTGCATCCATAGCCAGAACGGCAGCCATGGCTCCGATTCCCGCCGGAACTGCCTCCTGCATCAGGATTCCCCTCTGTCTTACGGTGCGAATCGCATCCTCCACAGACATCACGCCAGCAGCAGCCATTGCCGGATACTCTCCCAGACTCAGTCCCGCGGCCGCATCAGGCTTTATCCCTGTGCGCTCCATGAGAACCTTCATCATAGCAAGGCTCGCTGTCACCATGGCCGGCTGTGTGTACTCTGTAATGTCCAGCCTGTCGTTTTTCTCAAAGCAGAGCTCAGGCATGGAAAAGCCGAGAATCTCCGTTGCAGTGTCGAATACCTGCTTTCCCGTCTCTGTCTGCTCATAGAAATCCTGGCCCATGCCGCATACCTGCGCACCCTGGCCTGGAAAAATAAATGCAATCTTGCTCATAGCGCTACTCCTCTTTCTTCCTATGGAAACGGCCCGCCTGCCGTCTTCCTGCGCACACGGGCCGCTGTTTCCTATTATCTGACAGAGCCGGCAGCGGGAAGGCCAAAGCTCTGTGCACCTGTATCCCTGCCGGCAGCTGTCTTCTGCGGCGTCTGCGCCGCCTTTTTATGGATTACCAGTGCAGGAGCTTTCCTGCCTCTGCCATCATCTCGTCAATCATTTCTTTACAGGTCTGTTCTTTCTTGACCATGCCTGCAATCTGGCCTGCCATAACAGTGCCGTTTGATGTGTCCCCATCCATAACGGCTTTTCTGAGTGTTCCCAGCGTCAGATACTCAAGCTCTTCGAAGGACTTGCCCTCCTGCTCCATCTTGATGTACTCTCTGGTCATCTGGTTTCTCAGACATCTGACCGGATGGCCGTGGGTCCTGCCTGTTACGGTGGAATCAATGTCCTTCGCCTTGATAATCTTCTCCTTGTAGTTGGGATGTACAATGGACTCCTTGGCCACTACAAACCGTGTTCCCATCTGGACTGCCTCAGCTCCCAGCATGAAGGCAGCCGCAATTCCGCGGCCGTCTCCGATTCCGCCTGCTGCAATGACAGGTATGGATACTGCATCCACTACCTGCGGAACGAGCGTCATGGTCGTAGCTTCACCGATATGACCGCCGGACTCCGTGCCCTCGGCGATAACGGCGTCAGCTCCGCCCTTCTCCATCATCCTTGCCAGAGCGACGGAGGCCACTACCGGGATTACCTTAATTCCGGCGTTCTTCCACATCTCCATATATTTTCCAGGGTTTCCGGCTCCTGTTGTGACTACCTTCACTCCCTCCTCGACGACTACCCTTGCCACGTCGTCAGCATGAGGGCTCATGAGCATGACATTTACACCGAATGGCTTCTTTGTCAGCTCCCTGGCCTTTCTGATCTCATCGCGGACTACCTCTCCCGGAGCGTTTGCCCCGCCGATGAGACCCAGACCGCCGGCCTCAGAAACAGCCGCAGCCAGATGATGCTCGGCCACCCAGGCCATGCCGCCCTGGATGATCGGACATTCAATCCCTAAAAGTTCTGTGACTCTGGTTTTCATTATGCTTCAACACCTTTTTCTTTTAAATAGTTCATTACATCGCCTACTGTTAAGAGGTTCTGTAAGTCCTCAGCCGGGATCTCTACAGAGTACTCATCCTCAAGTGCCATAACAAGCTCGAATAAGTCCAGGGAATCTGCTCCCAGATCATCCTTGAAGGAGGAAGCCTCTGTGATGGAATCTGCATCCACGCTTAACTGCTCTGCGATGATTTCTTTCATTTTTTCTAACATAATTCATTCTCCTTTACCTTTAAGTTTTTAGTTTTTGAATTTAATTTCTGAAAGCCGTTACAGGGTTCCTCCCCCACAGCATTCATTTCTTTTATTATATTTGATTTTCAGGAACTTGCAAGGGAAAAATGACGCGGACTCGCCCTCTTTGACACCGCCCCTCCTTTCCCTTTACCACTCTAACAGAGTGGCTCCCCAGGTCATTCCGGAGCCAAAGCCGGCAAGCACCAGTTTATCTCCCCTCTCCAGCTTTCCTTCCTGCTTCATCTCATCGAGAAGAATCGGGATAGAGGCCGCAGATGTGTTTCCGTAGCGGTCGATGTTCACAGGAATCTTTTCCATGGGAATTTTCAGCCGTCTGGATGCTGCCTCCAGAATCCTGTAGTTGGCCTGATGGAGGACGAAATATTTGATTTCCTCCGGCTTCATCTCTGCCTCCTTCAGGATTTCCTCCACAATCTCAGGCACCTTGCGGACTGCGAATTTGAAAACTTCCTTTCCGTCCATCTTCATAAAGCCCAGCTCCGGCCTGATCCCGTTTAAACAGTTTCCCAGATTTCTGGCCTGGCACTCCAGCGTCCAGCCCTTGGTTCCGTCGCTTCCCATCAGTGTCCTGATAATTCCGCCGTCCTCCGAGGCTCTCACAACCGCCGCTCCTGCTCCGTCGCCAAAAAGGATACAGGTTCCCCGATCGGTCCAGTCCACTACCTTGCTGAGAGTCTCCGCTCCCACAATCAGAGCGGTCTTATAGATTCCGGACATAAAAAAGCCGTGGGCAATGTGCAGGCCGAAGATAAAGCCCGAGCAGGCCGCCGTAATATCAAAGCCCACTGCATTTACCGCGCCGATGGCCGCCTGCACATCCATGGCTGCTGCCGGAAATGCCCTGTCGCCGGATGAGGTGGCAAGCACAATCAGGTCGATCTCTTTCGGATCAATCCCCGCGTCGGACACTGCTCTCTTTGCTGCTTCCACTGCCAGAGCGCAGGTTCCCATCTCCTTTGACACTCTCCTCTCACAGATTCCCGTCCTCTCACGGATCCACGCGTCATCCGTATCCAGGAACTCCATGAGATCCCTGTTTGTAACAACTGTATCCGGCACATATGAGCCGATTCCAATGATTTTTGTAGTCATGTCTGATTCCCGCTTTTCTGTCTGCCTATGACAGCCTCCCCCGCCAGGCGCCGGTTCTGACTGTCATATTGATTTTTATTCTGCAATCACATACACCTGCCTGGGGTCATACCTTCTGACTGAAAAACTCAAGAGGCCTGACGGCCCGCGGTCCGGACACCTCTTTCAGGTATTATCCGGATCTCCATTTTCAGACATGTCCGATTTTCCCGGCAGATTGTTTGATATTCAAACTATTGCTAGTGTATTCTATGGCCGTATGTTTGTCAAGAAGAACTTTCCGCATAATCCGCCTCCCAAAAACAGGCCTTTCAGACGTGTTTTTCCATTCCTCTTTTCTTCTTTCAATGCTTCCGTCCTGCCCTTTCTGAGGCCGGCAGAGCCTCCTGCCCTGCGCACTGAGAGCGGCGTCTCTGCGAAACGCAAAAATTCCGGAGACAGCCTCCTGGAATGGGGGTATCTCCGGAACGGTACGGTTTTTAAGACTCTGTTCTGTTTGCGGCGTGCCTGTCCGTCAGCCAGACACAGAAATATCCTCCTGCTGTCAGCATGGAAAGAATTATATTTGCCTGTATGTGAGAAATCCTCCTGCCATGGAGAGCCAGCTGCATGATAAAGCCGGCTCTGGACAGCAGTTCTCTTCCGTATACAAAGTGGTAGACGAAACAGACGGCGCCTGCAGATAAAAGCAGGCTGAGCAGGCTGAACCCTGCTCCCATATGAATCCGGAAACGGCAGGCTGCCGTCAGGGCCAGAATTCCAAAGACTGTCCAGCAGGCAAAAAACAAAACTCCCATATTGATATGCATACAGATCACCACGGAGCGGGCACAGAGGAAAACTGCCGCTGTCGCCCACAGAAAGCTGTTGTAGACAGCCCCGGCCAGCTTTCCCATTATTTCTTCACCGTGAAGGTCACAATTATGTGTTTCCCGGCTTCCGGCATCTGCCGGGAAGGTCCGAACACTGCCTCTTCCTTATACTGATAAGCGGCATTGCTGGTAATTCCTGCCGGACAGCTTTCCAGACACATAATGCAGCCTGTCGCATATTCCTGATTTACCTCCAGATTTCCGCCAAATCTTATATCCATCTCCCTGTCACCTGAATCCGTGAAAAGCTCAGCAAAAGAACCTGTCTTTGTGCCAATCTCCGCAGCTACGTCAAGAGAGGTTCCCTCTATGGTTCCATCTGCATCATCCAGAGCGATATTGTTTCCATCCTCTGCTCCCAGTTCTTTGAGGGCCCTGTAAAAATCCCCGGTGAGAGCCTTTGTTGTAAACAGCGTTTTATCTGCATTGGCCCCGTCCTCATTTACCACTGCATGGATCGTGGACTCTGCATAGCCGGTAGACACTGCATTCATAGAAATCCTGGAATTTTCTTTGTCCACTACCATGGCCGTGTCATCCACTGCAAGAGTGAAGACTGCCTCTGTTCCTTTTTCAGGCATCTGCTCAGACGGAACAAACTCTATTTTTTCGTTGTATTCGTATGCGGCATCGCTGGCAACTCCTACAGAGCAGCTTTCCAGACAGAGGAGACATCCCGTTCCATACTCCTGATTCAGGGCAATATTTCCCCCAAATCTCATATCCATCTCTCTCTTCTCAGAAGCCTCGATCATATCATAGACTCCGTAGTCCTGTCCCTCTGCAGAGACGGAAACATCCATCCCGCTTCCCAGTATCGTGCCGTCAGCAGCATCTACCGGTATATTATTGCCAGGGACAGCTCCCAGCTCCACCAGAGCGTTGTAGAAGTCCATCGAGGTTGCCTCTGTCGTAAAAAACGCATGCTCTGCATTGCTGCCGTCCTGATTGACCAGCAGATGGATCGAGGAATCCGTATTGCCCGTAGCCTCCGCCTTAACCGTGATGGTTTTTGCATCCTTATCGACTGTCAGGGCAGGCCCCTTCTCTTTTGTCTCCTTCTCTTCCTGTACCTGCCCGCTTTCTGTTTCTGCCGTTTCAGTCGCAGCCTCTGTCTGCGCCTGCCCGGTCTGTTCTGTTCCGCACCCGGTCAGAGCTGCTGCCAGGATGGCTGCCAGAATGAATCCTGTTTTTTTCATATTTGTCCTCCCTTACCTCCATTTTTTGCTGATTGGCAGCTTTTTTTCTTCTGATGTCTGCCATCTTTCTATAAGTATGTTAATAGTTCTGCACAAAAAGTCTAATTGATATTTCAGATATCCAGATGTTCTGCATTGGCTGCATCTATATAATCTGTCCCTGTCTTCATTTATATATGTCTGAAAAAAACCAGTACCTTTTTGAACCAGGAAAATGTATAATAAGGTATCATGAAGATATAAGTATGACAATTCAAAGGAGGTTTACATAATGCAGAAAATTCTGGTATGTGATGATGACAGACAGATTGTTGAAGCCATAGACATTTATCTGACCGGGGAGGGTTTTGAGGTAATCAAGGCCTACGACGGTCTGGAGGCTCTGGAGCTTCTAAAAACACATGAGGTGAATCTCTTGATTGTGGACGTGATGATGCCTGGTCTTGACGGGATCAGAACGACGCTCAAGGTAAGGGAAACCAGCAGCATACCGATTATTATTCTCTCCGCCAAATCGGAGGACTCTGACAAGATCCTGGGGCTGAACATCGGAGCGGACGACTACATTACCAAGCCTTTCAATCCTCTGGAGCTGGTAGCCCGCGTCAAGTCCCAGCTTCGCCGCTACACGCAGCTGGGAAATATGAATACTCAGTCTGACAGCCGCGTTTACAGATGCGGCGGTCTCCAGATCAATGATGAAAATAAAGAGGTTCTGGTGGACGGGGAACTGATTAAGCTGACTCCCATTGAGTACAACATTCTTCTCCTGCTCGTAAAAAATGCAGGCAAGGTGTTCTCCATTGATCAGATCTATGAGGAGATCTGGAATGAGGAGGCCATTGGAGCGGACAATACGGTGGCTGTGCACATCCGTCACATTCGCGAAAAAATCGAGATCAATCCCAGAGAGCCCCGCTATCTCAAGGTTGTCTGGGGAGTGGGCTATAAGATAGAAAAGCAGTAGGTGGGATATGATGAACCTCAAATCAACCTTAAAAACTCATAAGATGATCGTCTGTGTTGTTCACCTTCTCTTTCTTGCTCTGATGTTTGCAGGTGTTGGAACAATGTACCTGAATGATAATCTGGGGGTGGGCATCACCAGGATTCACAGCGGCACCTATGAGGACACAGACGAATTTACCCAGTATTTCAATGACGATCTGGCCGATATTTTCCAGTATATGGAGTATAACGAGATTTTTGCCACCGAAGGCTCCATCGACATCTCAAAGACAATGCTCCAGATAACTTTCGGCCCCAATGACACACGCTCCTACTCGCTGAACGATATTATTAAGTATCTGAAGTCCCTGGGATACTCTCTCAATGAAGATTTCCAGTGCAATCCCGTTTCCGTGGACGAAAACAGAAAACCGACCATGGGGTATATCGCGTGGTCTGCCAGCGAGCCAGACAGATACTATACCTCTCTGAAGGATGGGATGCGCCACTGCTCCCTGGAGGAGATTTCGCTGGAAATCATAAATACCCTGAACCGCTACTACAGCACCTATAAGCGGCTTATGGAGCAGCCCAGCAATCTGCATTTCAGGATTGAGTACATAGACAGCGAGTCAGAGCCCAGACGGATCACCTCTTTAACAAACGACCGTACGCTGACGCTGGAACAGGCCAGAGCCTATGGACGCTACGCCTACCTCCAGGGCAACTCTGTGTTTTATGACACAAACTTCCGGTTTATTGATCTGGACACTGTGTCGGCTCTCTCAGCAGGCAACCCCTATGTCACAAAGACCTACTACCTGCTGGCTGCCATTGACACCTCCTATCCGGCGGCAGATCCCTACGCAGCCAATTATCATCACTATGTCAGGATGCAGAATTACTACTTTCTGGGCTTTGCCCTGATGGTGGTGGGAGGTCTGACAGCGGCTGTCTCTCTGGTGTACCTGCTCGCAGTTTCAGGAAAGCAGGAATACGGGGACAGCCAGATAGCACTTTCCCCGTTCGACCGGACCAGCACGGAAACAGGTCTGATTCTCCTGGCACTGCTGACAGGGGCCGCCCTTTTTGCAGGGCGTTACACCCTGGTGAGAATCGCGCATTTAACCCTTCCTGAAAGCTCCTGGGATGTGGGAGAGAAGGTCATTTACACATCCATCGTCTATCTGGGATGCCTGATCGGACTGTTCAGCATGCTCAGACGCTGCAAGGCTGGGACACTCTGGAAAAACAGCCTGATTCGAAAGCTCGGCGGCCGGTTTTCTGTTTTCTTTACCGGCCAGACCTTTGCCGGCCAGCTCTCGGCTGCTTTCATTGCCTACCAGATTGCCAACACAGTGCTTCTGGCGACAGCCTCCTACCTGTATCTGAAATGGCATATCCTGACCCTGACCTTAAAGCTCACGATCAGTATGCTCCTGTTTTTATGGCTCTGTGTAAACCTGTGGATCTTTTATCTGATGTTCAGGCGGGCCGCCGAAAGGGACCGGCTGGATCTGGCCATCCGCCATCTGGCAGGAGGGGAAACCGCCTATCAGGTGGATGTTTCCCGGTTTTCAGGTAAAATACGGGAGACGGCCAGGAACCTGAACAATGTCAGCCAGGGACTTGAAGCGGCTCTCTCTGAAAAGGTAAAGAGCGAACGCCTCAAGGCGGATCTGATTACGAATGTGTCCCACGATATCAAGACGCCCTTAACTTCTATTATTAATTATGTAGATTTAATCAAACGGGAAAATATCCAGGATGAGAAGGTGCAGCGCTATCTGGAAGTGCTGGAGCAGAAATCCCTCCGGCTGAAGAATCTCACCGAGGATCTGGTGGAGGCCTCCAAGGCCAGCTCGGGAAATCTGAAGCTCGACATCAGCCGGCTGGATTTTATTGAGCTGATCTATCAGACAAACGGGGAATTTGAGGAGAAATTTGCAAGCCGCCGTCTGAATCTTATCACCTCCGCCCCGGAGCACAGTGTCCTGATTGAGGCGGACGGCCGACGGCTGTGGCGTGTCCTGGAAAACCTCTACAACAACGCATTCAAATACGCTCTGGAGGGAAGCCGGATCTATGTAGATGTAACGGTGGAAAATTCCATGGCTGTATTTACCATAAAAAACATGTCGGCCAGTCCGCTGAATATCAGGGCAGAGGAGCTGACCGAACGTTTCGTCCGCGGCGATGTGGCAAGGACCACAGAGGGAAGCGGTCTGGGGCTCTCGATTGCAAAAAGTCTGACACAGCTTCAGGGAGGAAGCTTTGAGATTTACATAGATGGCGATCTCTTCAAGGTGAAAGTGGCGTTTCCTGTGGCTGAAGCTCCGCCTAAGGGCCCGTCCAGGCCGGCGAAAACGAAGACAGAGGAGGACGGCGGCAGGGCAGCAGACGGCGGAAAACCTCTTTAAAGAGATTTTCTGTCAGGCCTTGCTGTCCTCCTCAATCAGACGAATCTGTTTCCAGTGTCCCGTCAGATACCACACAAAGGATATGACATAGTTTGCAGCCCAGCCCAAAGGCACGGCATACCACACGAACTCAATTCCATAGCGGGGAGCAAAAAAATTAGCCACAAATACACGGATGGTCAGGTTTGCCAGATTGGAGACAGTGAATACCGTCACATCTCCTGCGCCTCTCAACAGGCCGTCCGTCGTCGCCTTCAGCCCGATCAGAATATAGAAAAATGAGATAAAGTCCGCATAGGCCATGGCCACACGGAAGGCCTGGGCGCTGGCCCGGGCATCCAGAAACGCGGAGATAAACAGACTCCCAAAAGCCTGGGTCAGGATGCAGAGAACAGCCGCAAAAGCTGCAAGGGCGAAATAGCAGGTTTTATATCCTTCCCTGACACGTTTTTCATTTCCCGCTCCCATATTCTGGGCTGTGAAAGTGGACATGGCATTTCCAATTGCCAGCATAGGCACAATGGAAATTGACTCAATTCTCGTTCCCGCCGAGTATCCGGCAATGGCGGAGGATCCAAAGGTGTTCACCACCGACTGTACCAGAAGAATCCCCATCTGTACAATCGACTGCTGCACAATAGAGGGAATCGCCACTTTTACCATGGAAAGCAGCATTTCCCTGTCATAGAACCGGAACTCCTCTCTTCTGTGTTCATAACCCCTGAGCTTTCGCATAAGAAGGAAGAAGGAGAGCACAGACGACAGTCCCTGGGCAATCAGAGTCGCTACAGCCACACCGCGGACTGCCATGCCGAACCGGATGACAAACAGCAGATCCAGAACAATATTTAGCAGCGAGGAAAAAATGAGAAGCCAAAGAGGCGTTCTGGAATCCCCAAGGGAGTTAAACACGGATGCCTGGACATTGTACATAAAAAGAAACGGCAGTCCCAGAAAATAGATTTTCAGGTACAGGGCCGCATCCTCAAAGATATTGTCCGGCACATTCATCAGCATCAGAATCCTGTCATTGTAAGCTAGTCCGAACACTCCCAGCAAAACGCTCACCAGAAGAAAGTTCATCAGAGCTGTGGAGACGGCTGTTTTCATTTTCGTGAACTGTCCCGCTCCCAGAAACTGAGAGATGATGACAGAGCTTCCCGTTCCGCCGCCGATGGCAATGGCGATAAACACATTTGTGATGGCATAGGAAGCCCCCACAGAGGCCAGGGCATTTTCGCTGACAAATTTCCCCACCACAACAGAGTCCATAATATTATAAAACTGCTGGAACAGGTTGCCCAAAATCATGGGAAAGGCAAAAAATAAGAGTGCCTTTCCCGGATGGTCGGTAAGCATACTGTAAGTTTTCCTGTTCGTTTTCACTGCCTGTAACATCTGCAAAATTCTCCTGTGTAAGTATTTCAGAGTTCACGTATGAATCGCAGTCTGCCCTGTCAGAAAGACCACACGCCGTCTTCCAGACCAGCCTGTGCAGTCCCGCCTCTTCCCATGCAGTCTGATTACATGAAATCTGTTTTTAACAGCTTTAGTATACCCAAAACTTCTGTTTTTTTCAATCAATTACCTAAATTCATAGATCTGGCGTCCGTCTCCCGCACAAGAAGACAATCGCCTGTTTTCTCTCAGCCTCTGTTCCCCTTCTCTTCATATTTTTATATGTGCAGCATGGACAACGCTTCCTCTTCCATATATAATAAAAAAAGAAGAACTCTGTTTTTCTGTATTAAATCCATACACTGAGAGGTGATTATCTATGTTGCGATCAACTTTGCGGCACGGCCTTCAGGGAGGTCTGAAAAAAACCGGAAAAATTATTTTTCTGAGCCTTCTCGCTGCCGTATTCATCTGCACTCCGGCATTGGCCCAGGTGAGGACGCCGGAAGCTTCCGGCTCTGTCACCTACTCAGGCGGAAGCGCTGTCATCGACGCCTCCAACGCATCTCAGGGCTATGTCATGGTAAAATACACCGGAGGCACATCCCGTATTAAGGTTAGAATCACAAAGAGCACAGACTACACCTATGATCTGAATGCCAGCGGGAATTATGAGGTGTTTCCTCTGACAGAGGGAAGCGGCACTTACACAATCAAGGTATTCCAGCAGGTTCAGGGAACCTCCTACGCCCAGGTCATGAGCCAGACGATTAACGTAAGCCTGTCTGACGAGCTGTCCCCGTTTCTCTATCCCAATCAGTTCTGCAGCTTTCATACAGGTTCGGCAGTTGTCTCCACCGCAGCCTCTGTTACAGCCGGGATCTCCGAACCCCTCTCCAAAGTAGAGGCAATCTATAACTACGCGGTGGACAATATTTCCTATGACTACCAGAAGGCTGCCACTGTGCAGAGCGGCTACCTGCCTGAACCAGATTCCACGCTGGCGTCAAAAACAGGAATCTGCTTCGACTATGCGGCAGTCATGACCTCCATGCTCCGCTCCCAGGACATTCCCACCAAGCTCGTGATCGGATACACCGGCGGTGCCTACCATGCATGGGTAAGCGTTTATATTACCGGCCAGGGCTGGGTTGACAACATTATCTACTTCGACGGTGTCAGCTGGCGGTACATGGATCCGACCTTCGCATCCAGCGGAAAAGGCAATGCAGCTATCACCGACTACATTACAAACCCGGCAAACTACCAGGCAAAATTTACTTACTAAAGGGGAGCTTGATCCCGAGAGGAATCTTATTATGAAACAATCTGTACCATTTACCGGACTTTCTCTGTCCGGATTCTGTATGCAAATTTCTATTCTCTTAAAATCGGCAGTGCCCCTCTATGAGGGGCTCTCCGTTATGGCCGAGGACGCATCGTCTCCCCGAGAAAAGGAGATTCTCATTGCCATGTCCGATAAGCTGCGTATGGGGTTCCCCTTCAGCGAGGCCGCAGCTGAGGCCGGCTGTTTTCCGGCTTATGTAACCCAGATGACCGTGCTGGGGGAGCGCACCGGCACTCTGGACGAAACCATGGAGCACCTGTCCCGGTTCTATGAGAAGGAATACCGGCTCGGCGAAAATCTGCGCCGTGCCGTCACCTATCCGGCAGTCATGATCGTGATGCTCCTTGTGATCCTGTTTATTCTGTTCACCAGGGTGATGCCCATCTTTTCCGGTGTATATGAACAGCTGGGCACCTCGATCCCGGAGGCTGCCCAGGCAGCCATCCGCTTCGGAGGTATCTTAAGCGGCGCTGCCCTCATCTTTGCAGCTGTTCTCATAGCTGCCTTCGCCGTCATCCGGCTCACCAGCCGCCCAGGACAGAAGAACAGCCTGTCACACCGGCTGCTGCGCTCCCTCAGAAATCATTCCTCCATTGCAAAGATCTCTGCCCTGCGCCGCTTCTGCTCTGTCATGGCAATGACGCTTCACTGCGGGATGAATATGGCCGAGGGCTGCCGTATGGCTGCCACACTGGTGGACAACGATTCTGTGCTCTCCGGAGTCAGAGCCTGCGAAAAGGAGCTGGAATCGGGAAAGGCTTTCTATGACTCCATCGAACCCTCCGGTCTGTTTTCCGGCTTTGATCTGCAGATGATCCGTATCGGAAGCAGGGCCGGGCAGCTGGAAACAGTCATGCGTGAGCTGGAGGAGGACTATGATGAGCGCTCCTCCGATGCCCTTGACAGTCTGATTGCAAGGCTTGAGCCTGCCATTGTCTCGGTGCTGGCAGTCGCAGTAGGACTTGTCCTTCTGTCTGTCATGCTTCCGCTGGCAGGTATTCTCTCCTCAATCGGATAGCGGGGTGCCTGCGGAAAGCCCCCGCAGGGAAGCCCTTCCATATACTGCAAAGCCAGGCTGTGCACACAGGCCCCTGTCTGCAGGGCACAGCTCCTCAGCCACAGTCTGGGAGACTGAAACAGGAGAATCGATATGCTGCACGTACAAATTAAGAAAAAAAAGAGAGGATTGGCAGGATATCTTCTGTCCTTTCTTATCTTTTTCACCATCCTCTTCTTCGTGCTCTTCTGCATGCAGGCCATGCAGAGAAGGAGCGCGCAGGAGAGTCTGATGTCCCTCCGGGACGCCATAAGACGGGCAAGCGTCCAGTGCTATGCCATTGAAGGACGCTATCCGCCAAGCGTAGAATATCTGGAAGCGCACTACGGCATTGTTATTGACAGAAGATGCTATCATGTGTTCTACGACGGCTGGGCCAGCAATGTAATGCCCGACATCACCGTTCTTCCCGTCACAGAGGAGGAGAAAGGAGAGGAAATATGGTAAAGCAGACACAAAATTCCGGCAGAACAGAGCTTCTTTTCTCCATGCTCCTCCTCTTCGTCTTTCTGCTCTGCTCCATTTTCACCGTTCTGATAGGCAGCCGTGTCTATGAGAATATCAGGGTCCGGGACGATGAGACCTTCTATCGGGATACAGCTCTCAGCTATGTGGTAAATAAGGTGAGACAGGCCGACGAGACCGGCGCGGTGGAAGTCCGGGATGAGAAAGACACCTCTGTGCTTGTCCTCACTTCAGAGATCAGCGGGAGTCTCTATGAGACGTGGATCTATACTCTGGACGGAACGCTGAGAGAACTTTTTACCCCGAAAGACAGCGGGCTGACCACGGCTGACGGACTGGAAATCTGCAGCTGTCCGGAGCTTACCTTCCTTTTAGAAGAGCAGGACGGAAAAAAACTGCTGACCATCTATCAGACCTCCTCCGAGAGCGAAACCTCTGACAGCAGTCCTGTTTCCTCTGATAATTCAGAGGCCAGGGAGGAAATCCGCAGAGTCTTTCTCCTTCTGAGAAGCTCTGACGGTGCTTTTTCAGGCAGCACGGACCCTCAGCCGGCTGAACACGCCGGAGATGCCGGATACTAAGGAGGACAATATGATTCAGAAGAAATATACCACCCGAAACAGGCGGCCTTCCTATGCCTTTCTGATGGAAATGCTCTGGGTCTGCGGCTTCTTCGCCGTCGCTGCCTGTATTTTCGTTCTGGCCTTTGTGAAGGCTGACTCCATGAGCAGCCGGGCCGGGGATCTGAACCAGGCTGTCATGGCCGCTGAGAACGAGATGGAGCAGACCTTTCTGGGAGAGAAGGAAGGGGCCTGGACTGTATGCTTCGATGACAGCTGGAAGCCTCTTCCGGCCGAAGAAATTTCTTCAAAAGGGCCTGCCCTGGGATCTGAAGAAATGCCGGCTGCAGATTCAGCAGATCCGGACAGAGTTCACGCCGCTCTGTTTGTGGACAGCAGGAGGGACGGAAATCTTTTAAATGTGACCATCCATGCCGCCGTCCTGTCCCCTGTCCGGGAAACCATATACACTCTGGAGGGAAGCCATATGCTGTCTGAAGAGAATTCCCGGCAGTCCAAAAAAGGAGGTCAGCCATGAGAGAAACAAGAAATGTAAACCGGATCAACATCGGCACAGCCTCTATTGTCCTGATCCTCATCATTCTCTGCCTGGCCGTCTTTTCCCTGCTGAGTCTCAGTGATGCCCGCTCCTCCCTCTCCTTTGCGGAGAGAAGAGCCCAGTCTGTCCAGGCCTTTTACAGTGCTGATGCCCAGGCACAGAGATGGCTTTCGGAGATCCAGGGACTTTCCCTTCAGGAGGCGGCATCCAGGCGGGAGTGTCTGCCCGGGGATGCCTCTGTGGAGGTATCCGGTGAGGAGGGCATCCTGACACTCACCATCCCCATGTCCCAGGGCCAGTCGCTTCTTGCCCGTTACAGTATCCCCGAGGAACGCCTTCTCTCCTCCCGTGTTTATAACAGTGAGGATTACGCCATCGATACCCGCCTTCCCGTCTGGACTGGACAGCCGGACAGCCCGGAAAGCTGACAGGATACAGCCGGACTGGACTGAATTGAATACAGAGCGGATCACCGCCATGCGGCAAAAACCATAAACAGGAGAATTTTATGAATATCACAGATTTTTTTAAAGATGCCGTAGAGAGACAGGCCTCCGACATCTTCCTGATTCCAGGAATGCCTCTGGCTCTCAAAATTAACGGCCGAATCGAAAACATCGACGAGGAAAAACTCTTTCCCTCAGAGATGGATCAGTACATCCGGGAAATCTATGCGATCAGCGGCAGCCGGGATATGTCCAGGGTCATGACGCTGGGAGATGATGACTTCTCCTTCTCCATCGCAGGCCTTTCCCGATTCCGCGCAAGCGTGATGAAGCAGAGAGGATCTCTGGCAGCCGTCATCCGGATTGTCCGCTTCGATCTTCCAAATCCCGAAGACATCCATATACCGGAGACCGTCTTAAGCATCGCCTCCATGAAAAAAGGCATGGTGCTTGTGACAGGTGCAGCGGGAAGCGGAAAGTCCACGACTCTGGCCTGTGTCATCGATCGCATCAACCAGACGAGAAACGCCCATGTCATCACCCTGGAGGATCCCATCGAATTTCTGCACCATCACCAGCACTCTGTGGTTACTCAGCGCGAAATCGGCCATGACACCGCCTCCTATGTGGACGGCCTGAGAGCTTCCCTCCGCCAGGCGCCGGATGTCATTCTCCTGGGCGAGATGCGGGACTACGAAACCATTCAGACTGCCATGACTGCGGCAGAGACCGGTCATCTGCTGATCTCCACTCTCCATACCACCGGAGCTGCCAATACCATTGACCGCATTATCGACGTTTTCCCGGCTGACGGTCAGCAGCAGGTGCGTATCCAGCTTGCCATGGTTTTAAAAGCCGTGGTGTCACAGCAGCTGGTTCCGGCAGCAGACGGCTCTCTGATCCCGGCTTTCGAGATCATGTTTGTCAATGAGGCTATCCGCAGCATGATTCGGGAATCGAAGATCCACCAAATCCAGAACGTCATCTCCACCAGCATGGCAGAGGGTATGGTAAGCCTGGACACCAGCCTTTTAAAATACCTTCAGCAGGGACTTATCACAAAGGAAACATGCATAAACTACAGCCTGAATCCGGAGCAGATGAAAATGCGCCTGAGCTAGCCTCATGGCAGGCGTCCTCATCCTCTGCGTATCTTGTTTAAGGGAATTTGGGATAAAGAGTTTTGAATAAAAGCGGGGCCTCAAAGGGGAGGCCCCGCTTCCTGCACTTCAGATGTCTGCCCCTCTGGAATACCCCTCCACAGGGAACCTTGCTTTCAGCAAAATCAAAAAAAAACACCGACCCCAACGCTCTCTGTCGCCAAAATCAGTGCTTTCAGTGCGCCTTCAGGGACTCGAACCCTGGACAAATAGATTAAGAGTCTACT
>JAHZAR010000132.1:0-259 GCA_019423835.1 Clostridiales bacterium
TGTGGTAAACGGGGCGGGCAGCGCCGGGATTGCCATCACAAAACTCCTCCTCACCTACGGTTTTGTCCACATCACTCTCTGCGACAAAACCGGCATCATCTGCGAGGGCATGGAAGGCCTCAACTGGATGCAGGAAAAGATGGCAAAGGTCACCAACCTGGAGAAGCAGACCGGCAGCCTTGCCGATGCCTTAAAGGGCGCTGATATTTTTGTAGGCGTGTCCGCTCCCGGTATCGTGACTCCTGAGATGGTTTCCTCC
>JAHZAR010000132.1:269-1335 GCA_019423835.1 Clostridiales bacterium
CGACTCCATCCTGTTTGCCATGGCAAATCCGGTTCCTGAGATTATGCCGGATCTGGCAAAGGAGGCCGGAGCCAGAGTAGTCGGGACAGGCCGCTCCGATTTTCCAAATCAGGTCAACAACGTCCTGATCTTCCCCGGAATCTTTAAAGGGGCCCTGGAGGGACGCGCGTGCGCTATCACAGAGGAGATGAAGCTGGCTGCAGCAAATGCCATCGCCTCCCTCGTTCCGGACGGGGAGTTAAGCGATGTGAATATTCTGCCGGCTGCCTTTGATCCCAGGGTGGCAGACGTTGTGAGCAGAGCTGTAAAGGAGCATATCCGATAGCTCTGACGAAAATCTGTTTTTTAAAGGAGTTTTTGCCATGTTAGCTGAACCAATGACATTATACAAGCTGATGAACCTCTACATGCTCAAGCAGGTAAATTTTCCTCTGACAAACGCCCAGCTCTCCAACTTTTTCCTGGATCGGGACTACACTACCTACTTCACCCTGCAGCAGGCCTTAAACGAGCTTCTGGAAGCCGGCCTCATCCGTCAGGAGACGCTGCACAACAGTACCCGGTACGAGATCACCAAAGAGGGAGAGGATACGCTGGAATTTTTCGGAAAAACCATTTCCCCCGCCATCGTGGAGGATATGGATCAGTACCTGAAAGAAAACAGGTTCCGCATGCGCAATGAAGTGGGTCTGGTATCTGATTTCTACAAATCCACCCACCAGGATTACACGGTTCACTGTGAAGTGCGGGAAGGCAAAAATGTCCTTGTAAGTCTCGATGTCTCGGTCCCTGACAAGGACCAGGCTGAGATGATGTGCAGCCACTGGAAGGACAAGAGCCAGGAAATCTATTCCTTTATCATGAAATCGCTGATGACAGATAAGCCGGTAAACCCGTGACAGCCTGTATTGCTTCCCGGCTTCCTGAAAATTCTGCAAAATGAAAGGAGTTTTCCATGTTCAGACAGTCCAAAAAGGCCTCCCCTCTGCGTTTTTCAGACCTGATCCGGGGCGACCTGAGTGTGGCCAGAATCCATTTTAAAAGGAAATACAGACAGATAAAGCGG
>JAHZAR010000132.1:1345-3167 GCA_019423835.1 Clostridiales bacterium
GGAAGTATTACCTCTTCATCTTTCTTCCCGCTGTGCTTCTCGCCGTCGGATACCGCGCGGCTGAAGAATACGCCGGGCTGAAACGGCTCCAGGCCAGGAAGCCGGGCGGGCAGGCTGCTTCCGGCAAGGCTCAGGAGAAGCCAAAGGCCTTCACGCCCGAAACCATATCCCCACAGCCGCTGTCGGAAAAGGGCCAAAAAGAATAAGCGAAGGAAGAGGCGTGGCCCTATGCCTGCCTGGGATCTGAAAAACGGACATCTCTCCGGAAAATTAACCGGAGAATGTCCGTTTTTTCATCTTTTTCTATTCCGGCTCTGCTGAACCGGCGTCATTTTGTCTGACTGTTCTTATGATTTCTATCCGATGGCTTTATCTTCTTTTCTCTTATCTGCTCTCCTGCCGGTCCGCCGCTTCCCTGCCGGCTGCAGTTTTTTCAATGAAGTCCCAGATCTCCTCTCTCCCCTGCTTCGTCTCAGCTGAAAACGGGATCAGCAGATCCTCCGGCCCCATGCCAAGGCCGGTGCGCACCATTTTTACATGCTTGGGCACCTGGCTTCTCTTCAGCTTGTCTAACTTTGTGGCAATAATCACCGGGCGGTAGCCCTGGTTCTGGATCCAGCTGTACATCAGCCTGTCATTCTCCGACGGCTCGTGGCGGATGTCAATGAGAAGGAACACGCATTTTAACATGGGGGATTTGTTCAGATAATTTTCAATCATCTTTCCCCACTTGGCCTTCACCTCCTCATTGGCCCTGGCATAGCCGTATCCCGGCAGATCCACGTAATAGAGGGCGTCATTAATATGGTAAAAATTGATGGTCTGCGTCTTTCCCGGCTGCGCTGAGGTTCTGGCATAGGATTTCCGGTTCATCAGCGCGTTGATCAGGGAGGATTTTCCCACATTGGACTTTCCTGCGAAGGCGAACTCCGGCTGGGTGTTCGCCGGGAGCCTGCTGGTCACTCCGCAGACCGTCTCCAAATCTACTTTTTTGATAATCATACTCGTTTCCGCCTCCTCTCCTGTAATCCTAATCTGCAAAAGCCTCTTTCAGCACCTCGTCCATGGATTTTACAAAGACAATCTCCATTCCCTTCGTAATTTCCTTAGAGAGTTCCTCCACATCCGGCCGGTTCTTTGCGGGTACAAGCACCTTCTCCATATGGGCCATTCTGGCTGCCAGGAGCTTTTCCTTCAGCCCGCCGATGGGGAGCACCCTGCCCCTGAGCGTCACCTCTCCTGTCATGGCCGTCTTGGCGGTTTGTGACTGCAGACATCATGGCCGTCGCCATGGTGATTCCGGCAGAAGGGCCGTCCTTGGGCACAGCTCCCTCAGGGATGTGGATGTGGATATCGTGCTTTTCAAAGTAGCTGTTCTTGATACCGTAATTCTCAGCCACGGATCGCACATAGCTCAGGGCAGTCTGGGCGGATTCCTTCATCACATCTCCCATCTGACCTGTGAGCTGGAGAACACCTTTGCCCGGCATCACATTGACCTCGATCTCCAGGGTATCTCCTCCTACGCTGGTCCAGGCAAGTCCTCTCACAATCCCAACCTGATCCTCGTCGTTGGCATCCTCATACTGGATCTTCTCGCGGCCCAGGTATTTTTCCAGATTTTTCTCCGTGATGCGGATCACCCTGGCTGTCTTTCTGTCTGATGCCTCCTTGCTTCCTTTCAGGCGGTTTGGTTCCCCCGGTATCCCTTTTGCAGTCTTTTTCGCTCCGGACTTCCCGGATTTCTCCTCCTCAAGGGGCTCAATCAGAGTCACGGCTGCCTCTCTGGCCGCCTGCTTCTCAGCCTTCTCCCGCGCTTTCT
>JAHZAR010000132.1:3183-5384 GCA_019423835.1 Clostridiales bacterium
GGATCTCCCTTGCCGCCTTGCGGCAGATGTCTCCGATGCGCCGTTCCAGGCTGCGGACTCCTGCCTCTCTGGTGTAATTGTGGATAATCTTTTCGAGGGCAGAGCCTGAGATAGACAGCTCCTCCTTTGTGAGTCCGTGGCGTTCCATCTGCTTTCGGATCAGATAGTTTTTTCCGATGTGGAACTTCTCATTTTCTGTGTAGCTGTTTACCTCGATAAGCTCCATTCGATCGAGAAGGGGGCCCGGGATCGTCTGGGTGGTATTCGCAGTGGCAATAAAGAGCACCTCCGAAAGGTCGATGGGGATCTCCACGTAGTGATCCCGGAACTTCACATTCTGCTCACTGTCCAGCACCTCCAGAAGGGCAGAGGAGGTATCTCCCTTGTAATCGCTGCTTACCTTGTCGATCTCGTCGAGAAGCATCAGGGGATTCTTCACTCCTGCCTGCTTGAGTCCCTCCACGATACGTCCCGGCATGGCTCCCACATAGGTTTTCCTGTGGCCGCGGATCTCCGCCTCATCGTGGACGCCTCCCAGGCTGATTCTGACATACTTCTTCCCCAGTGCCCTGGCCACAGACCGGGCAATGGAGGTCTTTCCCGTTCCGGGCGGGCCCACCAGGCAGAGAATCGGGCTGGCACCCTTCTTTGTGAGGATTCTGACCGCCAGATATTCCAGCACCCTCTCCTTCACCTTCTCAAGTCCGTAGTGATCCTCATTCAGGATCTCCTCCGCATGGCGCAGATCGGTGTTGTCCCTGGTCACCTTGTCCCAGGGAAGCTCCAGCACGGTTTCCAGGTAGGTTCTCAGTACATTGGCGTCCTGGCTTCCTCCGGGCATCCCCTTGAAGCGTTCGATTTCCTTTGCGATCCGTTCCTTTACTTCCTTTCCGGCACGGATGGTGCCAAGCTTCTCCTTCAGCTCGTCTGCGTCCGATACAGGGTTATCCTCCCCCAGCTCCTCCCGGATTACCCGGAGCTGTTCCCGCAGAATATAGTCCCTCTGATTCTTATCAATGGCAGCCTTCACCTTGCCCTGGAATTCCTTTTTTACCCGGAACACCTCAATTTCCGTCATGAGGATGCTCACCACCTGCTCATACTGAGCGCTCAGGTAAACCTGATCAAGCACCTGCTGCTTGGCCGTAAATTCCCATGGAAACTGCACTGCAATCTGGTTTAACAGCTCCGGAAGCTCTGTGATGGCAAGAAGGTTCGGAAGCACCTCCCTGGCTGCATTCTGGTTGATTCTCCCATACTCCTCCAGCTTCTCCTTCACAATCCGCAGCATGGCCTCAGACTCTACCGGACCGATTCCCTCGTCATCCGTTTCCCGGATTTCCGCCTCTCCCTCCAGGAAGGAGCCGTCTTCATTCAGCTCCAGAAGCTCAGCGCGGATTTCTCCCTCTGCCATGACACGGATCACGCCGCCTGGCAGCTTGACTAACTGCTTCACCATGGCGATGGTTCCCATGTGGTACAGATCGGCAATTCCAGGATTCATCTCCTCCGTCTTTCTCTGTGTCACCAGAAGGACCTTCTGATCCCCTACCATGGCCTTCTCCACGGCTGCAATGGACTTTTTCCTGCTTATATCAAAGCTAATAATCATCTGCGGCAGCACAGTCAGCCCGCGAAGCGCCACCACAGGTATGGTCAGTTGTCTGTTTTCCATTCAATTCTCCTAGTATTCTATCCGGTTTCTGCAAAAACACATTCCATGCTTTCCAGAAAGCGGACCATTTTTCAGACAGGCCTTTCCCTAAGCCAAAAGGGGATCTGTAACGACCTACAGATCCCCTCTGCCCTGTCAGGGCACGGCGGGATGCGGCCCCCAGAGGCCCCTTCCGTGAAGTCCGGGAGGCTTTCCTCTGCGCCAGCCTACGCGATCTCGCCTGTCTGATCCTTCTCTAAGCGTCCGGCAAATGACTTACGGGGTACTGTATTTTCTCTGTATACAATCTCCGGCCCGCATTTGCCTTCCACCACATCCTTTGTAATCGTGCAGATACCGATGCTGCTGTCAGACGGAATTTCGTACATGATATCCATCATCACTGATTCCATAATGGCTCTGAGACCTCTGGCCCCTGTCTTTCTCTCCACAGCCATATGGGCAATCGCATGCAGGGCATCGTCTGTGAATTCCAGCTTCACGCCGTCCAGATCAAACAGCGCCTGGTACTGCTTGACAATCGCAT
>JAHZAR010000133.1 GCA_019423835.1 Clostridiales bacterium
TGGCCGGGTCCCTTAGGAGCGATCATGGTTACGTCAATGTTCTTCGGCGGAACAATCTGTCCGAAGTGAATGGCAAATCCATGCGCGAACATCAGCATATTACCTTCTTCCAGGTTTGGCTCAATGGACTCCTTGTACATCTTCGCCTGCTTCTCATCGTTGATTAAAACCATGATAATGTCGGCGCGCTTTGCCGCCTCTGCTGCCGTATATACTTCAAATCCTGCTGCCTCTGCTTTAGCCCAGGATTTGCTTCCCTCATAGAGGCCGATAATTACGTGGCATCCGGATTCCTTTGCATTTAACGCGTGGGCATGTCCCTGGCTGCCATAGCCGATGACTGCAATGGTCTTTCCCTCTAATAATGATAAGTTGCAGTCCTCCTGATAATAAATCTTTGCCATTTTCTTTTCCTCCTTAGGATGCAATAAATATGTGATAAAAAGCGGATCGCCGACGACTCTCTGTCCGCCTCTGGCAATGGCTTTACTCAGCATGTCATGTCAGTTTTAAGGGAGGTATCTGACATCCTCCGTTCCTCTTGAAAGTCCGGTGACGCCGGTCCTTGCAAGCTCCAGAATCTCGTAATCCTCCAGAAGATTAATCATAGCGTCTAACTTTGACTGATCGCCTGTCAGCATTACGGTCACTGACTCTTTCCCCACGTCCACAATGGACGCACGGAAAATCTCCGCGATGGCGTTGATAGCCATACGCTCACTGGCATTGGCCCTCACCTTCACAAGGATCAGCTCCCTGTATACGGAGTGGCCCGCCCGAAGCTCCTTGATGTCGTAGACATCTTCCAGCTTTCTGAGCTGTTTTTCAATCTGCTCCAGAATTTCCTGATCCCCCTGGGAAACCACTGTCATTCTGGAATACTTCGGATCTGCCGTTTCTCCAACGGTCAGACTCTCAATGTTGTAACCGCGGCGGCTGAACAGCCCGGCCACACGGCTCAGTACACCTGCTGTATTGTCCACCAGCAGGGATAATACGATTCTGCTCATGCCATTACCTGCCTTTATTGGGAAAGTCCGTTTGGTTATCAACAATCATAACAACCAAACGGACATTTGTCAATTAATTAAAAGGAATAGGAACTATTACCTGAAGATATATAAGAGCGGACATCCACTTCTTCTCTCATGCCGTTCTTCGCAGACTCCCCCTATAGTTCCCCATGCTTGAAAGCCATCTTCATCTCGCTTCCCACACTGATCAGCGAGGTATCCTCCGGTATCTCATCCCGGTGATACCAGCCGGCCTCAGACAGCTCATCCTCCTGCAGTCTTATCCTGTCATCTCCGTCCAGTTCCGCAAAAAATCCGATCATCTCCGTATCGGTGAAGGCCCAGGGCTGGCTCTTATAATAGCGGATATTTTTTACCTTCAGGCCAACCTCCTCCATCACCTCCCGCCGGACTGTTTCCTCAAAGGTTTCCCCGATCTCCACAAAACCGGCGATCAGGGCATATCCGCGGTAGGCGCGTCCCCGGTATCGGGACATCAGAAGCCTTTCTCCGTCCGTCACAGCCACGATCACAGCCGGACAGATCTTCGGATACTCTGTCTGCCCGCAGACCGGGCAGACCAGCGCGCGCTCAGACTGGCTGTCCACCGTTTCATGACCGCAGCGGCCGCAGAATTTCCTGCTCTCCTTCCACCGCCAGAGCTGAACGGCCGTGATGGCAGCAAAGGCCTGGTGCTCCGGCTGCATGATGCGGAAGTACGCGGCACCCTGAAAGGAAAAATCTGCCCCTCTCTCCCCGTTTTTCTGTCTCTCACTGCCCGCTTTTTCCTGGGTCATCAGTGCAGCAGCCGGATCGCTGTCCCTGCTTCTCACCATAAAATACGGGATATCATCAATGGAGAACAGGTACTCCGCCCTCTCTGAAAGCTTTGGCACCAATCCGGCAGCTTCCAGCTCCCCGGCTGTCGCAGGCCCGAACTCCTCCGGCGCAGGGAGAGCGCTCTCTGATTCGTAGATCTCCTCCCTGCAGTCCCTTCCCTCTCTTTCCTTCCTCCTTGCAAGGAGAATATTTCCCCTTCGGATATACAGCAGAAAGACTTTCTCCGTCAGCCTGGGCTTCCTGAAAGAATTGTCGTATCTGTGAGGCAAAATGTCCTGTATCATATGTAATCTCTCCTTTTATATTCCCGGTCAGGGCGGAAAACTTCCTGTCTCCTCCCTTTTATTTTCCGCCTGCTCATCCTGCGCACTGCCTGTGCGATTCTTCTATTATAGACCTGAGCCCTGGTTCCCACAAGGAATATTTTCTTTATCTTGCGCGGCGCTCCCCTGTGCTCCTCTGTCTGCCGCTGTCTAAAGGCCTCCCAGCTCTGTTCGGAACATTCCGTCCAGCAGAAGATATCCGGCCCGGTAAAGGCGCATCAGCTGCCAGTACATGATTCCCTTTAATCCCAGCTCTCCCACCAGATTAAACTTGGCCAGAAGGCTCCTCACATCCTCGAACCACACCTCGTGGAGGACGCCGTACTGCCAGTAGCGAAACCAGGGTGTCTGGGAGCGCTCATCAAAGCGGATGGGAACCCCGTGATCGATCGCAAGCTGAATCGCCTCCATTGTCCCAAGACTGGCTGCCTTTGTAACCCCTCTCTCGTAGGGAAGCGGCCAGTCATAGCCGTAGTTGGGGATACCCAGCAGAATTTTTTCCCGCGGTATTTCAGTCAGGGCATACTCGGCCACGCGCCTTACCATGTGAATGGGGGCAACGGCCATAGGCTCACTGTAAGTATAGCCCCATTCATAGGTCATGAGCATAACCTGGTCGGCAGCCTCCCCCAGGTCACGGTAGAGAATCCCCTCATACAGCAGCCCTCTCTGCTCAGCCGATGTCTTGGGAGCCAGAGCCACTGAGACGCGGATTCCGTAAACGGAGAAAAGCTCCCTCGTCCTGGCCACAAAGGCAGCATACCCTTCCCCATCCTCAGACCGGATATATTCAAAATCAAGATCTACCCCTCTGTAGCCCTTCTCCTGCACCTCCTCCCACACAGCTCTCAAAAGGCGCTGCTGAAGCTCCACATCCTGAATCAGTACAGACGCCAGCTCACTGTTAAAGCGGCCGCCTGCCTCCATGGGAGTCAGCACCAGCACAGCCCGCTTTCCTGCTGTCTGAATTTCTCTGAGCAGTCTGTCAGGCGGTGTCAGCGGCGCAATCAGCTGCCCCTCCCTGGTAAAGCCATAGGAAAACACGAGAACCTCCGACAGGAATGGCAGTGCTTCCCCAATCACCTCATCACGGATAAAGGGATAGGCATATCCCCCCGCCTCAATCAGCTGCTTAACCGGCTGTACCGGCTCTGTATCCTCATCCTCCCGGATCAAAAGAGCCTGGCCTACGGCCAGGCGGTATGGGTACTCTATCTGATTGTCGGCGGCAAGACGCTTTGCCGGTATCTGAAAGGAAGCGGCAATCGTATCCACGCTGTCCCCTTCCCTGACTACGGCAATCTTCATTATTCATCATCCCCGTACTGTATTTCTTTTCTGCCATTCTATGCAGCACAGTCTTCTTCCATGCCCTCCTGAAACCTCTATGGCGGAAATCTCTTTGCCACGTATCCAAACCAGCGTTCCTGGTAAGCTGAGGGAAATTTTTCCCCCTCATTTGAGCCGTGTGCTGCGCTCCTACAGGGGATAAAATTCCGGTTCCATCTGGTGAAAAGCACAGAGCTCCCGAAATCCCAGCTCCCTTAATCTTTTCCTGACAGAAAGGAACTCCTCTGCAATCTGTTCCGGGCGGTGGGCATCAGAGCCAAGCGTCAGGATTTTTCCTCCCATATCCCGGTACAGCCTCAAAATATCCTCTGAGGGAGTTAAATCTCCAATCCTGTAGCGAAAACAGGAGGTATTGACCTCGATTCCCTTTCCTCTCTCAATCACATGGGAAAGAATCTGTTCCAAAATAGGGCGGCTGTTCTCAAACGGCCAGATCCCGTTCCTGTCATAGCGGCGCATCAGATCCAGGTGTCCCAGCACGCTGTAGCTGTCAAAGCTCCGGATCACCTTCAGGATCTCTCTGTAATATCCCTCATTGTACTCCTGCTGTGTCTTGCCCTTCTGGTAAGCCTGATTGTCAAATTCCAGATTGTCAACCTGGTGGCAGGACAAAATCACAAAGTCAAAGGCCTGCTCCCGGAAATCTCTTTCATATTCCCCCACAGTGTGTGTCTGCACCCCAAATTCAATTCCATATTTCAGCCGGATCTGATTACCGTAAATCTCCCGGCAGCGCTCCAGCTCCCTCCTGTATGCGCTGTAATCACAGTTGTCCTCCCCGCTTCTGGCCCCGTAGTCCACATGCTCCGTAAAGCAAAGCTCCTCCACTCCCGCCCGGACTGCCGCCTGAATCTGGGCCTCCATGGGGGTCCTGGAATCCCAGCTGAAGTCAGAATGGACATGGTAGTCTGCAAACATTTCGTTTCCTCCCAGTGTATGTTCTGTCCCTGCGCCTCGTCTCAAATCCGAATTTTGGCACAGGGCCTGCTTTCAAACCACTTGCTATCCTACCACCAATTGCTGCGTCCCGCAAGCTTCCCCCTGATCTTTTACTTTTTTTACAGATTCTATATATAAGTCTCCAGCCGGCGCGGCTTCGCTGGAGGGTTCCCCCTCTAACTCAGGAGAGTCTATCTCTTTAGAGAACACCTGAAATTCCTTCTGCCGGCAATCCGCTTACCTCTCTTCAGTTTCGCCCAACCAGCGGCAGCGTAGGCTCTCTCACCAGATACCATTCATCTTCCTTCTGAAATTTCTGTCATTCTAACAAATGCCGCAGGCAATCAGCATTTCACCGACAGCCCGCGGCATTTTCGTTTCAGTATCAGATTCCTGCAGATGCGGGCAGAGCTCCGTCATCACTCCCCATCGCCCGCTCTAGGCCTCATCAATGGCCTTTCCAATATCATGGCGCATATATTTATTGTCAAAATCCACCCATTCTGCAGCCTTGTAGGCGTTTGCCCTGGCGGCCTTCAGGTTTTCTCCGGTAGCTGTCACGCCCAGAACACGTCCTCCGTTTGTGACCATTCTTCCCTCTTTGTCGAAGGCTGTTCCGGCATGGAATACATAGTATCCATCCTTCTGCCGGAAGCTCTCAAGGCCCCGGATGGGAAGCCCCTTCTCATACTTCACCGGGTAGCCGTCAGAGGCCAGAACGACGCAGACAGCCGCATTGTCCTCAAACTGCAGATCGATCTGATCCAGGGTGCCGT
>JAHZAR010000134.1 GCA_019423835.1 Clostridiales bacterium
TAAGAAAAAACAGAATATCACCTGTTCGGGAAGCATTTTAACCGGACAGAGCTGAGCACGGAGGGACGGGTCTGCACTGCGCAGGCCCGTCCCTCTGCGGCAGTGCGGACCGTTTTCAAGCCTCTCTTTTAAGAGCATGCAAAGGAGATTTCCGGCATGGAAGAAAACAGACAGTTAAGAAAAATTTTAGGAAGTGTAAGGTTTCGTGCATTGACTTGCGAAATAAAGTCATATAGAATTATACAATGGCCGCAGAAGGGACATTTCGGAGGCGGTACAGAAAAGCGTCCTCAGACTGCCATAAGGCTGTATGGGACAAAATGATTGGAAAAGGAGTTAAATGAATGTCAGATTTCAGCAGAAAGGATGAACCGGATCAGAACAGGGAAATCCGGTCAGCCGGACAGACAGACGAAATCGAAGATGGACTGGAATGGATAGAAGAGACAGAAGAGACGCCCGGGACATTCAGGAGTGAGGTGGAAATCACGGAAGATGCCGAGACGGAAGCGCCCGGAGAAGCTGAGCTGAACGGAACAGAGAAGGCAGGTCTGCCGGAGCCGGCGGGAGAGACAGAGCCGGCAGAGACACCGGAGACGAAGAAAAAGGAAAACAGCCACGGGAATGTGATGCCCACGGAAGAGGCGATTCTTCGCGCCGCCAGAAACGGCTTTGTGGAGCCGTCTGGAAAAGAGCGGGGAGAACGGCCGGTTTCGTCCGGAACAGATACTGAAGCAAAGCGAATACGGGAAAAGGCCCGTTTCTCTGAGGAGCGGGAAGGAGAGAGACCTGCAGGCCGTACCAGGGGAAGAAGCAGAAGAAAAGGAAGCGTGCCGCCGGAATCCTTCAGCCGGGAGGGCGCAGGTGCGCATCCGGATGTGCAGGGTGCGAGGAGAGATCGGGGCCAGGAACCAGGACGGAGGGGAAGACGATTTGGAAAGAGACAGGCAGCGGCAGCGGCGGGAGCCGCAGCGGCTGTCCTCCTGCTGGGAGGGGCAGTCTATGCCGGCCTGGGCCAGAAGTATAAAAGTGTATTTTTCCCGGGGACAGTGATAAACGGGCTTGACGTTTCCGGAAAAACTGTGGCTGAGGCAGAGCAGATGATCGCCGACGGCATCAGCGGATACACGCTGACCATAGAGGAGAGAGGGGATAAAACCGAGCAGCTTTCCCAGGCAGATATCGGGCTTCGCGCTGAGTTTGACGGGACGATGGAAAAAATTATTGCGTCCCAGAACCCGCTTACCTGGGGAGGATATGTGTTCAGTCCGGCAAGCTACAAGATTCAGACCATGATGGCTTACGACGAGGAAGCCTTTCAGAAGGCGGTGGAAGACCTGGAATGCTTTGATGAGGATGCACCGGCTCCTGAGGATGCCCGCCTGTCAGAGTATGCGGAGGGCAAAGGCTACTCCATTGTCCCGGAGACAAAGGGGGCGAAGGCAGTCTATGAGGTGGTGGAAAAAGGAATTTCCGATGCTATCCTCAATCTGAAGCCAACGGTCTCGCTGGAGGAAATCGGCGGCTACGAGGAGCCGGAGGTGACCTCTGAGGATGAAACCCTGAAACAGCTCTGTGACAATATGAACAAGGCTGCCGGCGTCTCGATCTCATATCAGTTTGGAGATGCCACAGAGACCCTGAACGGTGACAGAATTCACGAGTGGCTGATTCCAGGCGCCGACGGGACCGTCGGAGTGGATTCAGGAAAGGTAAGCGCCTATGTGAAGGAGCTGGCAGACAAGTACAATACAAACAATAAGGCAAAAAATCTGAAGACCTCCTATGGAAAGACAGTGACCATCCGAGGAGGCACATACGGCTGGAAAATAAACCAGTCGGCAGAGGCAGATGAGCTGGCAGCTCTGATCCGTTCAGGTCAGAGCCAGAGCGGACGTGAGCCGGTCTACTCCCAGAAGGCGGCCAGCCGCGGGGCAAATGACTATGGAGATACATATGTAGAGATCAACCTGACTGCCCAGCATCTGTTTTTCTATAAGAACGGCGCGCTGGTAGTGGAGTCAGATTTCGTGTCAGGAAATCTGTCGAAGGGCTGGGGGACTCCGGCGGGCTCCTATCCTCTGACATACAAACAGAGAAACGCTGTCTTAAAGGGGGAGAACTACCGCACACCGGTGGACTACTGGATGCCGTTCAACGGTGGGATCGGGATGCATGACGCCAAATGGAGGTCCTCCTTTGGAGGGACGATCTATAAGACGGGAGGTTCCCACGGCTGCATCAATCTGCCTCACAGCGTAGCGAAGAAAATATATGAAAATATTTCGGCCGGAATGCCGGTGCTCTGCTACAATCTGGAGGGAACCGAGAAAGCACCTGAGCCGGAGAAGCCCAAGGAGACCCAGCCGTCCACCCAGGCACCGGCAGAATCGTCCGCGCCGGCACCGACAGAGTCTTCTGCCCAGACACCGACAGAACCGTCCGCACCGGCGCCGACGGAACCGTCCGCCCAGGCACCGGCGGAACCGTCCACCCAGGCGCCGGCGGAACCGTCCGCCCAGAGTCCGGCAGGCCCGGCTTCTGACAATGGTGGGAATGGGGGAGCCGCCGGACCGGGAATGTAAGACCAGCCGCTTCGGCCGGTACGACAGAAAGAAAGAGAGGCAGAATGAGAAAAAAGTGGAAACTGGCTGCCGCAGCGGCTGTCTTCGTCCTGCTCCTGTCCGGCTGCGGGGAGGGGAAGCCTGCCGCTTTCCAGGGACAGCAGAAGGAGACAGAAACGGCTGCTGTGCCGGAGGGGCAGCAGCAGGAACTGAAACGGGTACTGGCTGCCGTGGAAGGGCAGCTGCCGGAACTGACCTTCAAGGATATTCCTGACGGTGAGGTGGAAGGAGCTGTGTCCTTTTTTAAGGAAAGCTATCTGTTTGCAGGCAGAAAGGCGGACAATGGATACAGCTACATTCTGGGAATCCGGACAGCAGAGGAGAATCCGCTGGAGGGGCTGAGCTGCCAGAATGCCGGAGATTACGCAGGCTACAGTGTCAGCCAGTTTGATGGCGGCACTTTTCTTCTCCTGGAGAAGGGCACTGCCGCCGGCGGAATTTCCGGCATCTATGACTGTCTGGATGAGGGGATGGAGGGCATTGCCTATATGGAGGATGCTGCAGAGAGAGGGATTCTCCTCGTGCCTCCGGCAGCGGGGCCGTTTCTGAGAGTGAGGATGGTAAAAGACGGGGTGCTGAGGACAGAATATCTTCCCCTCTCAGAGGAGGAGAAACAGTCTCTGGTTTCAAACCCGTCCGGGCCAGAAGCCCAGACGGACGAGGACGGGCCGTCCGCGCAGATAAAAACGGGAGCGGCGGCTCTCTTTGAGAGCAGAGAAGATATGGAAAAGAACTTTCAGGGCCATCCGGGACAGAGGTTTACCCGGGAAGCAGAGGAACTTTTCAGAAAGATCTGGAACTTTCAGGCAGAAGGTTTGGAAGGACTCTCTGAAATTGCAGCCGCAAGTCTGACAGGGAGCTTTGAAAACGGGACTCGGACAGAGACTCTCAGCAGCCGGGACGATATGGAACGGCTTCGGGAGCTGCTGGGAGAAGCCGTTCCAGAGGATTTTCCCATGAATGAGAGCTTCCCCGGAAGGCTTGTGCTGAAACTCTCCTCCGGCAGAGAGCTGAATCTGTGGCTCTCAGACATCAGCGACAGCGCAGATGCTGAGCTGGCGGCAGAGAGCGGGCCCGTTTACAGGCTCAGCCAGAAAACGGCGAAGAGCCTCTGGCGCCTGTTCGGGACAGTTGACGGATACAGAAGGTACGGAGAGCAGATATGGATGGAGATGAAAGAGGAGCAGTATACTCCGGACGATGGGGAGCTGCCCTTTCTTCTGCACAATGAAACCGGCGGGCCCATCCAGTATATTCTGTCTCCGGTTATTGAAAAACAGACAGTGGAAAACGGGGCGGAGAGCTGGACCCAGGTGGAGAGTATTGCCGGCTTCTGCGGCTTTCTTACCGGGATGGAAGAGGAGGAAAAGGAGCTGGCTGTGCCCTGGAATGGGAGCTTTCAGCCGGCCGGGCCGGGGCTCTACCGCCTGGGGATCCAGGTTTCACCGGAGCCGGAGCTGCGGTTTGCCATAGATGCAGAGTTTGAACTTACAGAGAGCGGAGGAGAGGGAGAGTGAACGAAGTTTTGTTTGTTGTGCTGATAGCCGGTGTGTTTGGCGGAGCTGCTTCCTTTGCTGCCTCCCTGATTTTTCTGGTGAGGAGAAAACGGTTCTGGCGCAGGGCTCTTACGGTGGCCATGCTGGCTGTCCTGGTAGCCTCCGCCGGAGCTATGGGACTCACAAGATTTTATATCCTGGAGGGAAATCTGGAGGAGCTGTGTCAGGTTATGCCTGTGATTTCCCTGACCGTAGCAGGAGAGATTATTGCGGTGATCGCCCTGTGGGGCATTGGAAAGCTGTGGGAGAGAAGCGGCTGGTAACGTTGATCCTGCAGACGCTCAGGCCCTCTCGGATCCGGTCTGCATTTTCAAAAAATCCTTGTTTACAATCAGAGGTTCTTGTGCTATACTCTACATCGTATCAACGCGCCGACACTCAGCTTTTTGAGTTCCTGACAGGAGCTTAGTGTGCGGTAAGAATTTATTTTATGAAGGAGGAAATCATCATGATTTCAAAGGAGAAGAAGTCTGCTATCATCGCAGAGTATGGAAGAAAGCCTGGAGATACAGGTTCACCAGAGGTTCAGATCGCTATTTTAACAGCCAGAATCACAGAGCTCACAGAGCATTTAAAGACAAACCAGAAGGATCACCATTCCAGACGTGGTCTGTTAAAGATGGTTGGTCAGAGACGTGGTCTGCTGAACTACTTAAAGAAGACAGATCTGGAAGGATACCGTGCTTTAATTGAGAAGTTAGGCATCAGAAAGTAAGACATGAGATTAGGGTGGAGCAATCCACCCTAGTTGTTTATATCATAGAAAACATTTGCGGCTTTCTGTGAGATAAATGACACCCCGCTGCTGCGGCAGCCGTGCGGGGAATCCTTTATGTAGAAGGTGTTATCCGAGACCGCTGATGTGGACACAGGGAGAGGATGCCGGGAGGGCGCCCAGGAGCTTTTTCCGGAGTTTCTGTGTCCAGATCAGTAGTTTCGGACACTTCTGCATAAACTGCCTGACAGGGCAGGATGAGAGTTCAGGACTCAGGACACATCAGAACGGAGAAGAATGAAGAAAAG
>JAHZAR010000135.1:0-3607 GCA_019423835.1 Clostridiales bacterium
ATACTGATGAAATGCCATATTCTCCCTTGTAAATCCATAATTATCCTGTTTCTGCATACACTCCTTCTGCTTTTCCAGCAGGTTTTTCAGATATTCTATGTCCTCATCTTTCATGCTCATATAGATTTTACCTGCAAAAAAACATTCAATCGAACATCTGGCTTCATATACCTGCCTTGCATCATCAATTCCCAGCGTCTTGATCATAATCCCCTGCTTTGGTATCACCCTCAGAAGACCGTCATATTCCAGATGCTGGCAGGCTGCATTGACGGGGGAGCGCCCGATTCCCAGAGCCTCCGACAGAGACGCTATGCTTACAATATCTTCTGAAGAAATTTTCCCATGCAGAATCATGTCCTGAATCTGATTATAGGCTATCTCTGTCTGGGAAACTTTTCTTTTTTTCTCAATCGTTCGAACCAATCTTTTATCTCCTTTAGCCGTAAATTAATAATTATGTCTGTTATTAGGATAATATATTTAATTTGTAAATACAATCCCCTTTTTAGATACTATATCGTCTTGTAATATTTGGATAATAGCAGTAAAATGATAATAACATTTTTGTAACATGTTACTAAAATTTCACTTATTTTGTAACCGTGAATTTTCAAGTCCTGACAGACCATGAGCAGGATGGATGAAAGGAGGAGGCAGATGAACTGGAAGTATTTAAGACGAGACTGCTGGCTGGAAATTGATTTGGACACCATACGCAGCAATTTTGCTGCTCTGCGTTCCATGGCAGGGCCTGACATCAAAATCATGCCGGCGGTAAAAGCAAACGCTTACGGGCATGGAATTGCAGAATCCTGCAGAGCCCTGGAACAGGCAGGGGCAGATTATCTTGGCGTCGGAAATATCGATGAGGCAATTCTGCTGCGGGAGAATGGAATTGAGACCCCCATCCTTATCTTTGCAGGAAACCTGGTTGAAGAGGTGGCCGATTTATATATCCGCTACAACCTGATTCCAACGATCTTCACTGTAAAGGCGGCTCAGGCCATCTCCCGTCTCTCCAAAGCAGAACATCCAATATTCCTTGGAATTGAAACCGGGCGGGGAAGACTTGGCGTAAATGCAGAAGAGTTTCCTGATTTTGTGAGGCAGACAGCAGCTTTGCCGGGTATTAAAATTGAGGGAATTTACAGTCACATGGCAGCGGCCGACTGGCCTGATAAACCCCATGAGTATGCAGACTGGCAATACCGGCGTTTTCTGGAGGGAACCAGCGTGCTGAAAGAACTGGGACTGTCTGTTCCTTTCATGCAGCTCGCCAACACCCCCGGAAGCATCGCCTATCCGAATTTAAGGCTCTCCGGCATCTGCCCGGGGCGTGCCGTCTGGGGATATTCCCCTCTGGAACAGAGGGAAGGTCATCCGGCTCTCTCTTTCCCCATGAAAGCATGGAAGAGCAGGCTTCTCATGGTGAAAGATGTCATAGGCGGAAAATTCGGGCCAGACTACCGGGCTGTCCGGCTGGATGTCCCAAAACATATCGGAGTTATGGCAGGAGGAGTCAGTGATGGAATCAGTCCCAGGTTCGCCAGTGGAGGCTCTGTGCTGGTCTGCGGAAAACGCGTTCCGGTTGCCAGCAGCATTTGCTTGGAGCATACCATCCTGGATCTGACGGACTGCCCGGAAGCTATAGAGGGAGACGAGGTAGTCCTCTTCGGGAAGCAGGGGGATGAGGAAATCACGATGGAAGAGCTCCGCTCTGCTTTTGGCCGGGATCTGATGGAGTTCTGGACGGGAATTACTCCCCATGTCAGCCGGATATACTATGAGAAGGGTCGTGCCTGCAGCATCACTTATGGGGATAAGGTAGAAAAAATCAGAGAGTAATGTTTCTCAGCACTCTATTTTGGGAGGGAATACTATGATGGAAAGGTTTAAAAAAATCAGTCTGGCAACCAAAATATTTATTGCGATGATACTTGGCTCTATATTCGGTTTTATTGCAGGACCTTGGGCACAAAATATTGAATTTATTGGAACCATCTGGCTTAACATGATTAAAATGTTTATTGTCCCTGTAGTTGTATGTCTGATGGTCAAAGGAATCGCCAGTATGGATAATCCGAAAACCCTGGGCCGTGTGGGCGTCAAGGCGATTGCTTTTTACATGTTCACGACTGTCTTTGCCACTCTTCTGGGCCTGGTTGTTGTAGAATTGATTAAGCCTGGCATTGGCTTCCAGTTTCAGGAAAATGTGGATGTGGGAGAGGTATCGGAGTTTCCCGGCTTTGGCAGCTTTATGGTCAGCCTGTTTTCCGGAAATATCTTCCAGTCCTTTACAGAAGCTTCCATGATGCAGGTTCTGGTAATCGCCATTATCCTCGGCGTTGCGGCAGTATTTATGAGCGGGGACAGCCGCACTTCTGTCGTTCAGTGGTTCTCCGGAATGGCAGATTTAATGATGTCTGTGATCAATCTCTCCATGCATCTGGCTCCTGTCGGAGTCTTCTGCCTGATGGCCTCTGCCATGGGAACCTATGGGCTTGGCTTTCTCGGCAATATGTCCAAGCTCCTCATTACCTTTTATGTTGGATGTGTTCTTCAGTTTTTCCTTATTTACCTTGTTCTCCTGTGGGCAATCACCCGAGTATCACCGATAGAATTTCTTAAAAAAGGATCCGAAACCTTCGTAACTGCCGTGAGCACCTGCTCGTCAGCCGCTACAATCCCTGTGAACCTGATGGTAGCCAAGGACAAATTTCATACAGACGATGCCATTGCCAACTTCATGATCCCTCTGGGGGCAAATATGAACCAGGACGGCGGTGCCATTTTAAGCTCTGTGGTTATGGTATTCTGTGCACAGGCTTTGGGAATAGAATTTACCATCGGCCAGCTTTTCAACATCGTTATTCTTACTACCATCGTAACTTCGGGCAGCTCCGGCGTGCCGGGAGGCGGCATTATGCGTCTTATGGTAGTAGCCGCTGCCATGAATCTTCCATTGGAGATCATCGCAATGGTCGGTGCCTTCTACCGCCTGTTTGATATGGGAACCACAAGTATGTCAGTCATGGGAGACCTTTCTGCTACTGTCATCATCGACTTTCTGGAAAAGAAAAAGCTGGCGGTAAAAGCGAAAGCAAACTAAATAGATGGAGGTTGTTATCAAATGACACAGTTTAAAACCATTGATCTGAGAAGTGATACTTTAACCATACCGGACAGAGAAATGCTGGAACCCATATTGTCCGCTCCTTTGGGCGACGATGGACGAATCGATGCGCACGGGCGGGGAGAGGATCCGACTGTGGCTGCCCTGGAACACCTTGCAGCCACTCTCACAGGGAAAGAGGCGGCTGCCCTGTTCTGCTCTGGGACGCTTGCAAACATGACTGCCATTCTCACACACTGTGCTCCCGGAGATAAAGTTCTCGTAGACGAACATCTTCACGCCTACCGGTCGGAAGGAGGTGCTTTTGACCAAGGCCTGGGGCAGAGAATTCCCGTGTTCTATCCCATGACCGAGGCATTTCTGCCGGATATGGAAGCCATCGGCAGGCTGGCAGAACAAAAACAGCCGAAGCTTTTGTGCATCGAAAATACCCACAATTTTTACGGCGGAATCTGCATTCCTGCAGAGCAT
>JAHZAR010000135.1:3617-5188 GCA_019423835.1 Clostridiales bacterium
ATCTCGCCGCCCTGAGGCAGACTGCAGACATGTACAGGATTCCCATTCATATGGACGGAGCCCGTATCTTCAACGCCGCAGAGGCCCTGGGAACATCTGTGAAAGAGCTCTGCTCCTATGCCGACTCTGTCATGTTCTGTATCTCAAAGGGCCTGGGGGCTCCTGTCGGCTCTCTTTTATGCGGGACTGCTGAATTTATTCAGAAGGCAAAAAGCCTCAGAAAAATGCTTGGCGGCGGTATGCGCCAGGCTGGGGTGATCGCTGCTCCCGGTATCTATGCTCTCGAGCACAATGTGGAAAGACTGAAATATGATCGGCTCCGCGCTCAGTCACTGGGGAAAATTCTGGACTCTTCCCTGAAATACATCCGTGTCCAGAAAAACATACAGTCGAATATCATTATGCTGCATACCGGCAGAATCCCTGCCGATGAGCTGTGCAGGAAAATGGAACAGAAAGGGGTGATTGGAGGCGCCGTTGGAAACGATATGGTACGGCTGGTCATTTACAAAGGGATCACGGATCAGGATATAGAAGACGCGGCTGGAAGGATTGCGGAGGCCGAGAGAGAGACCGTAAAGATTACTGTATAACAGCAATGGATACTCTTTGCCGCAGAGGCCGAAAACAGCCTCTGCGAAATCAGAGTTAAGCTTTTTCATTTTTGTCATAAAAGTTCTCTTAAAAACAGTGCGAAATCGTACTATATTAAAGTGCGTTCTCGCACTGTTTTATTGTTCGCGCACATCAGCAGCAGGACTGCCTTTAATTTCCCTCATGGTGCTTTACACCAGTATCCTGGCTGATTTTCAGAAGAAGGGGTTCATCGAACTTTCCATCAACCTGAAAAACAGGAAGGAAAAATTGATTTCCCTGACAGGAAAAGGACTTTCATTTCTGCCCCCTTCTAGAACGGCTGCACAGACTTGAGGAGCGGGCGATGTTAAGGATGGATGCTGAGATGAGGAGCAGCTTGCCCTGTCAAATGAGCAATATTTTCTTATTTTATGGAGGAGGTTTCAAAAGATGAACAGCCAGTTTGAAAAGCCATTTTCCTTTTCCTCTCTCATTGGCTTTGCACTGCCCAATATGGTGATGATGGTTTTCCTCTCTATGTATACCATTGTAGACGGAACCTTCGTGTCACGCTACGCCGGAACTGCCGCACTTTCCGCCGTCAATATGGTATCCCCCTTAATCACTGTAGAAATGGCGGCGGCTATCATGATCGCAACCGGCGGAAGCGCTATTATAGCGCGGCGCATGGGTGAAGGAGCTTATCCGTTTCCTGGGTTCTCTCTGTTCTTCTTCCTGTTTGCAAATCTGTTTATTGGGGATATACTGACGATGTTTGGCAAAAGGGGAAGCCGGCATGAAGGATTGTCCTTGATGCCGGCTTCCATTCTGTCTGCCTTAATAATTCTGATACTGTCCGAACAGGGAAGCAAAGCCTCCTGAGTGAATCATACACGCACCCCTGCTTTTTACTTTCCCTGTTTCAAGAAGATCACACATACCCCACATAGTTTTGCTGGTGTAGGTTCGCTCCAGGAAAATCCCCTCTCTTTCTG
>JAHZAR010000136.1 GCA_019423835.1 Clostridiales bacterium
GAAAATATTAAAATGTTATAAAGAACAGCCATCCCGCTTCCCCTTCCCGCCTGTTGCACATCCGGCTCTTTTATGGTACGCTTGAGCAAATCGATAAAGGAGAGCACTCATGTCAAGAGAGATACACACCATTTCCCCCGTATTTGATATTCATTCCAGGATTTTGATTCTGGGCTCCTTTCCCTCTGTCAAATCCAGAGAAACCCAGTTTTTCTACGGCCATCCCCAGAACCGTTTCTGGCGTGTGCTGGCAGCCATAACCGGGGAACCTCTCCCTCTGAGCATTGCTGAAAAAAAGGAATTTCTGCTGGAAAACCGTATCGCTGTGTGGGATGTCATTCAGAGCTGCGAGATAACGGGGTCCAGCGACAGCTCGATCCGGAACGTGGTGCCAAATGATCTGAGCCGCATCCTCTGTGCCGCTCCTGTACGCCGGATTTTTACAAACGGCAGAACCGCCGGCAGGCTCTATGACAAATATTGTCTGAAGGATACCGGCAGGCCTGCCCTCTGCCTTCCCTCCACAAGCCCTGCCAATGCCGCCTGCTCTCTCGACCGCCTGCTCACAGCCTGGGATGCTGTCAGAGCCGCTCTGCAGGAGACGTAAGCAGAGGCGCATATTTTTCTCTTCTGCAGAACACATTATAGGATGAGGTGATCATATGAAATCTATCCATGAAAGTAATGACAGCAATGACAGCAGAAGCAGGAAGGAGCTGCACCCGCAGAAAAGCTCTCCCATCCGGAAAATAACCATGGAGGAACTGCGGCAGCGGTACGGAGCAGAACTGCGGGCCATGGACAGGAATCCCTCCCGCTTTGTGGATGTATCTGATCTGGATACCTGTTCCGCCACAGACTGCACCGGGCTGATTCCTTCTCTTCCTCAGTCAGAAGCAGAAAGGGAAGCCTATGATGATATTTACCACATGCTTCCCAAAATTCCTTCCCACAGCACAGACACTCCCTGAGCGGCAGGTTCTTCCTGCCTAAAATACAGCCTGCACCAGAACCATATAGAGTACAGTCCCAGCACCGATGCTCAAAAGCGAGTTCCTTTTCAGCACATGGAGCAGCGCTACGGCTGCACAGGACAAAAGTTCCGGGATCCCAAAGGGGGCATGCAGAAAATCTGCTCCCTTCAGGCAGTAGACAACCAGAAGCCCCATGGTGGCATAGGGGAGCGTCCCGCCCAGGTACTCCACGTATCTGGGCATTTTTCTGCCCTGGGGAAACAAAAGAAACGGCAGAAACCTGGTTATCACCGTGCCCGCTGCCAGAGCCGCCAGAATCAGAAGCATATATCTGTTATCCATTGAATTCTTCCTCCTTTTCTCCTGTTTTTTCTTTCCGTTTTAATTCTGCCGCATTTCTCCCATATCCTGCAGATACCGCGGCCAGAATCAGGAGCATAGCCGGAATAATAAACCGATCCGCCCCGAACAGAGCCAGGCTTATGACGGAACAGAGCACACCCGTCAGTGCCGGAACGTGGCTGTCAGCCGACAGCCACTGCTCTGTGAAAATCACTACAAAAAGAGCTGTCAGCGCGAAATCCAGCCCTTCCGTATTGAAAGAAATCACTTCTCCGGCAGCGGAACCCAAAAGGGTTCCTGCCACCCAGTAACACTGGTCAAGAAATGTGATCCAGAAAAATTTCCGCTTCTCTGTCTGGCTTTCAGGCCAGGGTTCCCCGCATACAACAGAAAAGGTTTCGTCTGACAGTCCGAAAATCAGATATGGTTTCCACTTTCCCATTTCAGAATACTTCCCCAGCATGGAAATTCCATAAAAAAGATGGCGCGCATTGATCATCAGAGCCATCAGAAAGGCTGCCGCCGGGCTTGCCGCCGCTGTCAGCAGATTAATGCCCACATACTGCAGGCTTCCCGCATACACGATAATACTCATCAGAACAGCCCAGATTGTTCCAAAGCCATTGACACTCATCAGGATTCCATAAGCTGCCCCTAAAAACAGATAACCTACCATCACAGGTACTGTCTTGGGAAATGCCTGCATTAAGGCGCTGTCTGTCTGTTTTTTCCTTGCCATTTTTCCCCTGCTCCTGCTATACTTATTGTCGGGCCTGTCCTCAAATCCGTTATCCGTAGCTGACAGCAGCTGCAGAAACCAGATTTGGGCAGACTGATATGTTAAATTATTTTAAAGGCTTCATTCAGCCATGTCAATCGGGGGAGATATGAATTATCAGACATCAGATATAACTTCAGATTATAACATTTTAAACTCAATGGACGCCTACAGATCCTGCCGTCTCTGCCCTCGCAGCTGCGGCGTCAACCGGTACCGGGAGACTGGCTTCTGCGGCTGCGGCCCTGTCCCAAAGGCGGCCCGGGCTGCCCTGCACCAGTGGGAGGAGCCCTGCATCAGCGGTATAAACGGAAGCGGAACGATCTTTTTCTCCGGATGTACCCTGCGCTGCTGTTTCTGCCAGAATTATAAAATCAGCAGCGAGGGATTTGGAAGGGAAATCAGTCTTGACCGTCTTGCCGAAATATTTCTGGAACTGCAGGAGCAGGGCGCACATAATATCAACCTGGTTACAGCCACCCAGTATGTTCCCTCTGTTATACAGGCTCTTGACCGCGTCAAAGGGCAGCTTGCAGTCCCCGTTGTCTACAACTGCGGCGGATATGAAAGCCTGGAAACCATCCGCGCCCTCGAGCCGTATGTGGATATCTGGCTGCCGGATCTGAAATATATGGACCGCTCTCTTTCCCGGCGCTATTCCGCAGCCCCTGACTATTTTGAGGCTGCTTCGGAGGCAGTCAGACTCATGATCCGGCAGACCGGTCCTCTCGTCTTTGCGGATTTTTCTGACGGACAGCATTCCTGCCGCCTGATGAAACGAGGCACCATTATCCGCCACATGGTTCTGCCCGGCCAGAAGGCAGATTCGATTCGGCTGCTGGACTGGATCAGCCGTTCTCTTCCCAGAGAACAGTTTCTCATCAGTCTCATGAGCCAGTACACTCCCTTCTATAAAAGCCAGGACTATCCCGAGATAAACCGCCGCATCACCACTTATGAATACGAGAAGGTTATCGATCATGCCATAGCTCTCGGACTTACCGACGGCTTTATGCAGGAAAAAAGCAGCGCAAAAGAAGAATATACGCCTCCGTTTGAACTGCAGGGAATCTAACCCGGGCACCTGAGTCCTGATTCGTACTGATCTTTTATCATAATAAAAGCGGGTATTGATGTTTTGCTTTCATCAATACCCGCTTTAAACTATCTCATCCATGGGTTTGTACCTCGTTTCGTTGTTTTATCTATATGAAGTTTTCTTTTCCCCTCTCCTTTATCTCTTCTCTGCCGAATCCTTTATCATTCACTCCTTTATCTATTTCGTTGCGAACCGTTCTTCCTAATAATACTTTCTCGTCATATTACTAAGCCGACTCTTTCGAATTTGATAGATATTTTTTCGGCCTCCTCTTTTATAAAGGGTTCAGGGGGTTTCCTCTGTCTGATCCATTTCTTTTTAAATGAATCAGACTAAATTGATTCTCCTGGTGGCTTGTACCTCCTTGTCTGAGATTTCCTTTGGACTTTTTCCTTTCTGGAAAATTCCTTTGGATTAGTGATTAGGTTGTTTTTGTTTTGTTGTCTTTATTATATATAACCGGATTCATTTTGTCAATACTTTTTCCATCTTTTTTGTCATTATTTATTATTTATAGGTTTTTAATTCTTTATATTTAGTTATTAATAGTTATATTTTATTGTTTTATTAATATTTTTCGTTATTTATATTTAATTTCAGTCTTTTTGTTCCGAGATCTGGCTGCTTTCTTCTGCCTTTCAGCCCCTGCGGTCTGCATGGCCTGCGTTTGCTGAAAGACAGATTTTTCATTCTTCAAAAATAAACTGTATTTCACCTGAAAGGTTCTTGTAATTTCTTCCCGGTTTCGGTATAATATTTCCATCTTCCCAGACTCTGCTCCCCTGTCTTTTCTGCAGTTCCGGTTTGATTTTCTGGTTTATAGTTTCCTTCTGTCTTCCCTCTGTACCGCTTTCCGCTTTTTGTACTCTGCATTTCCGGCTCTGACCCAATGGCTGAGATTACGTTCCCGTTTCCCTCATCCAGTTATCCGCCTTCACTGCTGCGCTGACCCTGATATTTTCTTATCCGTCTTCATGTTAATTCTGATTTGTCCTGTCACTTTTCTGATTGGCCCTGACATTTTATCCACCTTTTCACATTTTCTTATCTAAAGGAGAAATTCTATGACATACGAAAATTTTCTGTCTGCAATTCTTTTAGCTGTAAAGGCCCAGGCAGGGCCGGAAGCATCTGTCAGTATCCTGAAAATTCTGAAAAACAATGGAGTCGAGGCAGATGGACTGTGTATCCGGAAAAAGGATTCCCCCTTTGCCCCGGCAGTCTGCCTCGAATCTTTCTACGAAGAAGTCCTGAAGGGGATTCCCCTCTCGGAGGTCTCTGCTTCCATCCTGGAAACAGCCGCAGGCAAAGGTGTTTCTTTTTCTGATTTCAGCACATGGATCTGCGATTTTCCGCAGATATCAGAAAAAGTAGCTTTCCGCCTTATTTCCAGCCGGGGAAATGAGGCTCTCCTCTCTTCTGTGCCTCATATCCTGTTTCTGGATCTGGCTTTAGTTTTTTATCTGATCCTGGATCAGAAGGAGGCCGGCCAGACGACCGTTCTGATCCGCAATGAGCATGCAGAATTGTGGGGCACAGACTCCGGAGAGCTCTGCCGCCTGGCAGAACAAAATACTCCCCGCCTTCTGCCTGCCAAAATAGAGCCCATCGAACAGTTTCTCTTCTCTGTCCCAACAGACACTCTCACACAGGTTCTCGATAAGGAAGCGCTGGCCTGCCTTATGGAAGAAACCTCGCCTGTAAGTCTCTATATTCTGACAAATTCCGCAGGGATTCACGGAGCTGCCTGTATTCTTTATCCCAACCTGCTAAAAGACTTCGCAGCGCTTGCAGGGGAGGATCTGTTCATCCTCCCCTCAAGCATCCACGAAGTCCTCTTAAGCCCTGTAAGCAAAAGCCTTACTGTTGAAGAAATTAACCAGATGATCAGCGAGATCAACCGGCTTGATGTCTCTGCTGAAGAACGGCTGTCTGATCATGTCTATTAT
>JAHZAR010000137.1:0-1138 GCA_019423835.1 Clostridiales bacterium
CCTTAAAAGATCTGCCTCCCGCGCTCTCTCCCTCTGAAACAGCTCTTCCGCCTCCGCCTCTCTTCCCTGGCCAAGCAGACTGCTGTAGCGGTTATTAATCTCCCGCACTTCTTCATACTCCCTCCAGGAGGACTCTGCCGCTTCCTCAAAGAGCTGCTTCATCTCCTCCAGCCTGGCGGCAGCCTCCGGGCTCACCCAGGGCTCCCCCAGTTCTTCATCAAGAGACTGAGCCGCCCGCTTCATCACCCGCTCAAAGCAGAGAGGAACCACGGCAGTCCGATCCAGAGCCTCAATCAGAAGGGCAAACAGCTCATGGTGAAGTCTGTAGACCTGTTCATCATAGAACTCATCATTGTCAAACTGGGAATGGTAATGAGTTTCCATAAAGCTCCCGCCCGTGAAATCATTGACCATGGACGGGATTCCGGCAATTGCCATGGAAAAGTCGTCTGACCAGGTTTCAATGGGAGCCGTCACCTTTGTTTCCTCCGGGTACGCCTGTGTCAGATTCGGCAGATCCTCCAGCCATTCATTTAAATAGTCCACATATTCATAGCAGCTTCTGATCCTCGCTCTGGTTCCATGGGCCAGAGCCGGCAGCTCAAAGTTCAGGTCTGCAATCACTCTTCCCACCCATTCAGGATGTGCTGTAAAAACCTGCTCGTAGGCTCCCGCAGACCAGTCAAAGTTAGAATCGGCTACTCCCCACTCCTCGGCCGCCATGGCGCAGAAAATAATGGTATTGTTGGGCTGAAAACCGCCTGACACCAGAGCTTTGGCAATCCCAAGCATCATGGCTACAGCCGTGTTGTCATCCTGGAATCCGCTGAAATAGGAGTCATAGTGGGCGGACAGGAGAACCATCCGGTCTGGATGCTTTCCCGGAATGCATCCTGTGATATTGTAGGTGGTACAGTTTCTTCTGACGCGGGTATCCGCATCCAGAAATACGGAGATCTCTCCCTTTTCCTTCAGCAGTTCCTTCAGCTCTCTGGCATCTCTTTCGGAGACAGAAAAGGCAGGCGCATCTTCCGGCCCTGCGATATCCTGGGCGTTTAAGGCCTCCTCTCCGATTTCCCCATAGCCTCCGCTCTGAACGGCGAGCAGAGCTCTGGCTCCCTTTAAGTGGGCTTCATAG
>JAHZAR010000137.1:1154-5026 GCA_019423835.1 Clostridiales bacterium
TGGTTAATGTCCACCAGAACCAGCTTTCCGGCTACGTCCTTCCCCTCATAATCCCGATCCGTTCCCTTTCCCAGATACATCAGGGAACATTCTTCAAATCCATCTGTCACAAGGGTAGTCTGGTAAGCTCCGAGCTGAACCTCTCTCTCCCTTCCATCCTGCCCCACAAACCGCAGAACTGCCTTTTTAAACTCCCAGCCGTCCACGGTTACCGCGTCCTTGGACACATCTGAGAGACCGATGCTCTCCATCTCCTGTCTCAGCATTTCCCCAGTTTCAAACTCAGCCCTGGATCCCGCTGTGCGGTATCCCAGAACGGGATTGGACTTAAATACCTCCATTCGTTTTGCCAGACGGTAGGAATAATCCACATCCAGATGCTTTAGGATCTCTTCCTGTGTTATCATGACTGCTTCCCTCCTGTCAAACATTCCGGCGGAGCCTAGCGCCCGGCTTTCAGCAGTTCATGCCAAAGCTGTATGCGCAGGTATAATGCCCGCTCTGCAGTTATTACGTGGTTATTATACCACCTCTCCTTGCCAGTAGGGAAGTGAATTTCGCCGCCGCCCGGAAGAATCGGAAAAAGTGCTGCTGCAGGGCTCCGGCTGTCTGAGCAGTTCTTGCGGAAAAGTAAGGTAGAATGGCAAATCCCCCCGGCAGGACTGGCATTCTCCTTTCCTGCGGAGGGATTGAGCGAGTATCACCGGCTGCAGATACAGGTAATGAGACTTTCGAAGTACGGAACTCCGAAGGGCATACAGACGGATGCTGAGCGTATATTTTTATCTCACGGAATTGCTATTCCATCATAGCAGTGGAGGAAAGCGGTCTTAGCGCCGGTGTCCTTCCGAAGCTGAACCTGAGGCGGATTCCGGAGTATCTGCCCTTCCAGTCAGCCAATGACAAAACCGGATTTTCTCAGTCCTCCGACAGAAGATACGGAGTCACCTGATAGACATAGAAATTCAGCCAGTTGGTGTAGAGGGTGTTGGCCACGTTGCGCCATTTCAGCGTCGGAACTGAAAACGGATCATTGTTTTCATAGTAATTGTACGGTATCTCCGGGTTCATTCCCTTTTTCAGATCTCTGTGATACTCATTGTTCAGCGTCATCCGGTCATATTCCGGATGCCCCTGCATAAATATCTGTTTTCCGTCCCGGCTCATCACCAGAAAAACGCCTGCCTGCTCAGAGCGGGATAAGAGCATCAGCTCCGGGTGCTTTGCCACGTCTGCTTCTCTCACCTCTGTCCATCTGGAATGGGGACAGTAAAAGTAATCGTCCAGGCTTCTGACAAGGGGGACTTTCCGGTTCAGCACCTGATGCCGGTAGATGCCGGACAGCTTCCTCTCTCTCTTATATTTAGGAATTCCGTAGTGATAGTACAGACCTGCCTGAGCTCCCCAGCAGATGTGGAGGGTGGAAGTCACATGGGTTTTGCTCCACTCCATGATGCCTGTAAGCTCCTTCCAGTAGTTGACTTCCTCATATTCCATATTTTCCACAGGCGCTCCTGTGATAATCATTCCGTCAAATTTTTTCCGCCTCACCTCGTCAAATGTTACATAAAACTTATTGAGATGGCTGGCAGAAGTATTTTTTGAGACATGGGACGAGAGCATCAGAAACGTACAGTCTACCTGCAGCGGAGTGTTGGAAAGAGCCCTCAGAAGCTGTGTCTCCGTTTCCTCCTTAACCGGCATCAGATTCAAAATCAGGATTTCCAGAGGCCTGATATCCTGACTTAAAGCCCGATCCTCATCCATCATAAAAATATTTTCTGCTTCCAGAATCGCCTTTGCCGGCAGATCCTTCTGTATTTTAATAGGCATAACATCCCTCCCGGTTTACTGTCAGTCCGGCAGCTCTTCCTCTCATCTGCGTTTGATTTTCCTCTCTGCCGGAGAGGCGGACTGCCATAGCGTATCATATCACATTTTAAACATAAATGCCAGCGTGACTCATAAAATAGAATAAATAAAACCCGAAAGGTGTAACAGCAGAGGCTGTCCTCTCTGCTGTTATAGAAAGGATGTTTTCATGCAGGAATCGGATTTTTCCTCCAATATGCAGGAGCAGGATGAAGCCCTTACCGCCCAGTCCGCCTCAGGCTCTTCAGAGCATATGAAGCAGGCCTCTCTCAGGCAGACGCTTTCCCAGCCAGGGCAGCCCCTGAAAGGTCAGGTTATCTACCAGAATCATATCAGAAAGCAGTCTCCCAGGGGCCAGGACTGCAGCCAGGTTAACGGTTCCCCAGGCCCGGGAGTCCCGTCTCCCTTTTCTTCCATTCATAGCCAGGACGCCGATCCGCGTGCCAGGAGCAGAGTGGACAAAAGCCGCTTTGACACCGGCAGCACGGAGGCTGAAGCAGGAGAGAACAGCCGGACGGAAAAAAACAGCGAACCGGCTGAAGCCGCAAGATCTCAGCTAAAAAGTCAGGGGATCCGGAAAGACAATCCAGGTATGCCCGGAAGCTCCGGCCCGGGAGAGGCTTTCCCCGGCGGGCCTCGCTGCGGCGAATCTCATCCCCATGGCCTTCGTCCCGGCGAGCAGGCCTTCCGCGCAGCCACTCCCTACCCTCCCGTCAGGGCAGGATGCCAGAACCCCCGTTACGCCTCCGCAATGCTTGACAACCTCGGCGGCCAGTTCTCAGAGATGACGGCTGTGGGACAGTATTTTTATTCCTCGCTCCTCTCCGCCGAATGCCCGGAAATTGCCGAGACCTTCCATCAGGTCAATCTTGTGGAAATGCATCACCTGAAGATATTCGGCCAGCTCGCCATGCAGCTCGGCGCAGATCCCAGGCTCTGGACCAGAAGCCTCCGCACCGGAAGATACATGTACTGGGATGCCGGATATCTGCACTATTCCGCCTCTGTTAAGGAGCTTCTCTCTGCTGCCATCACCTCGGAACGGGAGGCCTGCAGCAAATACCTGAAACAGGCATCCTGGATTCAGGATCCCAACATCTGCGACAATCTGAAACGAATCGCTGCAGACGAACAGATGCACGCAGAGCTGTTTACACGGCTGTTTCACAAATACTGCTGAGAACAGAAGGGCCCATCAGAAGCTTCCCTGGGCCGGTCAGGGATCATCCCTCCAGGATGCCCTGACCGCAGCCCTTCGCCGTTCTTCTGGTGCGCTCTGCCAAACATACCGTATTTATTCGTCTGTTCCCAGCATTTCTATAAACTGCTCCTCCGTAATAACAGGAATTTTGAGCTCTCTGGCCTTCTTATTTTTAGAGGAGTTCGATGCAGCGTCATTATTGATCAGGTAACTCGTTTTTGCTGTAACGCTTCCCGTCACCTTTCCGCCTCTGGACTCAATCAGCTCCTGCACCTCCTTGCGATTTTTAAAATGCTCCACCGAGCCTGTGATGACAAACACAAGCCCTGCAAAAAGCTCTGCCCTCTCCCCTTCCTCCTTTGGCGAAGCCTCAATGGTCAGCTCCTCCATCAGCCGGTCCACCATCTGATTATTCTTTTCATCAGAAAAGAACTGAATCCAGGCATCGGCAAGCACCTCGCCGATTCCATCCACCGCAGTCAGCTCCTCCTTCCCCGCACATCGCATGGCATGAAAATCATACTGGAAATGGCGGCACAGCATCTTGGCGTTGGCAAGCCCGATTCCTGCCACCCCCAGCCCGTATACGACCCGGGGAAGCGTTGTGTCTGAGGCCTTCTTCACCGCCTCTGTCAGCTTATCGAAGGATTTCTTCCCAAAGCCCTCCATATTTACAATCTCATCCTCATGCCTGTCCAGATGAAAAATATCCGCATATTCGTGAATAAAACCCCGGGCGATAAACTTTTCCAGCGTTGCCTCGGACAGACCTCCTATATTGAGGGCGTCCCTGCTGGTA
>JAHZAR010000138.1 GCA_019423835.1 Clostridiales bacterium
ATGTCAGGGATACAGGCTGCCTTCCGTTTCCATAAAACCACGGCGCTGTGTCTAAACATCCGGAGCTTCGACGGGAAGGATGACTGTAAAGGAGGAGCCCTCATCCGGGCGGCTCTCTACAGAAACCGAACCGCAGCTCAGCTCCAGAATCCGCTTCACCATAGGCAGGCCAAGACCGTTTCCGGTGGAACTGTTTTTGTCCCTGCGGAAGAATTTGTCAAAAATATGGGCTATGGTAAATTCGTCCATTCCGATTCCCGTATCCTGGATAGCAACCCGAATCTGAGAATCCTCATTTTTCAGATACACCCGGATGGTGCCGTTCTTCGGTGTATACTGGATCGCATTGTGGAGAAGGTTTACCCAGACCTGCATGATCATGTCAGCGTTTCCATAATACCAGGCAGGTTCCATCTCAATATCCAAATCCAGCTTTTTCTCGTCCCAGAGAGGCTCCAGAAGGAGGATGGCCTGACGCAGCTGTTCATCGAGGCAGTAGCGCGTTTTATTTGTCACAATCTCCTGTTTTTCCAGGCGGGACATGGCCAGAATGTTTCCGGACAGACTGGAAAGCTGGCTTACACTGTCAATGATAATATGCGCATACTCATCGCGCTCGCTCTCCGTGAGGGAGTGATCCTGGAGCAGCGTTGTGTACCCCTCGATGGCTGCGAGAGGTGTCCGGAATTCATGGGAAATATTGGCCGCAAAATCATTGCGCAGCGATTCAATACTGCCAAGTTCCTGCACCATCTTGTTGAAATGTCCGGCCAGCTCCCCCAGCTCCGGGAACGAGTAGTCGGTTTTGACCCGCACGGAAAAGTCACCGGTCGCCACCCTCTTGATGGCATCACTGAAGTTCACCAGCGGTGACAGCAGAAGCCGGTTCACCAGAAAGGTTAAGACGACACCGGCCAGCAGACTTTCTACCAGCATGGTAAAGAGCGGGAAATAGGGATTGGGGCCGTAATTACCGCTCCAGTCACTGATCAGAAGGAATACCCAACCGATCAGCATAGGGGTCACGGCGGTGCTGATGAAGGTGATCAGGATAATATAAAATTTCAGAGGAGAGGTATGCCGTTTCAGCTGTTTCATGATTCCTGTTTCACCACCTTGTATCCAAGCCCGCGGACGGTGAGAATCTGAAAATCATCACAGTCCTTAAAACGCTCTCTTAGTCTGTTGATATGTACGTCTACCGTCCGTTCATCTGACTGGGAATCGACTCCCCAGATTTCATCCATCAGCTGCTGGCGGGTAAAAATCTTGTTTGGATAAGCCATCAGCTTGTACAGCAGGTAGAATTCCTTCTGGGGAAGCAAAAACTCTCCTCCGTTGCAGGTGACAGTAAGGGCATCGTAATTTAATACCGTTTTTCCACAGGTGATTTTCCGCTCTGTGGAGATTCTGGCCCTCTTTAACAGAGCCCCGATTCTCAGAATCATCTCATTGACATCAATCGGCTTTACCATATAGTCGTCAGTGCCCGCCAGGAAGCCCCGCTGCTTGTCCTCGAACCGTTCCTTGGCAGTGATAATCAGAATCGGCATGGTGTAGCCGCTGTCCCGCAGTGTTTTAATCAGCTCATATCCGTCCATACCGGGCATCATAATATCGGAGATAATCAGGTCCACGTACTCTGTATCAAGAATCTGCAGCGCCGCAAGCCCGCTTTCGGCAGGGACAGCGCAGTAGCCATTGTTCATCAGTACAGTACAGAAAAGATTTCTCAGCTTAATATCGTCCTCCACTACAAGAATATTAAACATTGGATTCACCTCTTATCACAGTCCATTTGCCGGCAGCTGGGCAGGCTGGCCATCTGCCGGCTGTTTTGCAAGTATATCACAGGATTATGAACTTTTTTTAAACGAAAGGAGGGCATATTTGTCATTCCGGCTGCCGGAATGGCTGATATGCCGGAAGAACACAGAATTTTAAAATTTAATTTATACTGAGTTCATATAAGGTTAAAGTTCATTTAAAATTGGGATGGTATACTCTAGCGCAAACAGCCACCGCGAAGAACTATAGGCCGCAGGCCTGTCTGTGCGGTGAAGGCCAGGAAGGAAGGAGAACCAATATGAATAAAATAAGGCTGCATTCAGTGGCAGACTTGCTGAAGCGAAAGAAAAAAATAGTCATTCCGGCTGCCATTATCCTGATAGCTGCCGCTGCTTTTCTGTCAGGAAGGGGAGGAAAGCCTGCGGCAATGCCTGGAGCTATGGTCCAGAGGAACAATGTAGCCACAGTTTCTGCCGAGTATCCAAAAAATGGAGACATCAAACTGGAAACAGCCGTAACAGGAACCGTCGAGCCTGCGGACGTGGTGTATGTGTACGCTCAGGCGTCGGGAGACATCACTTCCGTACAGGTAAAGGCGGGTGACGTGGTTGCGGCAGGCCAGGTACTGCTGACGATTGACACAAAGCAGGTGGAGTCAGCGAAAAATTCCATGGATTCTGCAAAAATCAGCTACGACCAGGCACAGAGCACTCTGAACAGGATGCAGCTTCTCTATGCAGGCGGTGATATTTCCGATCAGGAGTATGAGGAGTATCAGAATCAGGTAAAATCCTCCAGGCTGCAGTACGAGTCGGCAAAGCTGAATTATGAAAATCAGGTGGAGTACAGCACTGTGACGGCGCCCATCGGGGGCAAGGTGGAGAGCTGCGATGTGGAAGTGTTTGACAACGTAAATGTGAGCACACAGCTCTGCGTTATTTCCGGTGAGGGCGAACAGAGAGTGTCTTTCAGTGTGACAGAGCGGGTGGCAAAAAATCTGTCAGCCGGAGATGAAATCCGGATTGAAAAGGATGGGGCGGAATACAGCGGAATCATCACCGAGGTAAGCGGGATGGTAGATGCATCGACAGGAATGTTTAAAGTGAAAGCCAGCATGGATCAGGCAGATGGGGTTCCCACAGGCAGTACGGTGAAAATCTATGTGGTTTCCGAGGAAACCCATGATGCCATGACGGTTCCGGTAGATGCGGTATACTTTGACGGCGGAGTAGGCAATGTCTATGTCTATGAGGATGGAAAGGTACATAAAAAAGAGGTCGAGGTGGGAATTTTCGACTCAGAACTGGCAGAGATTAAGGCGGGCCTCACAGAAAATGATATGGTGATAAGCACCTGGAGCTCGGAGCTCTATGAGGGAAGTACGGTAAAGCTCCGGGATGAAAAAGGGGAAACAGGAACAGAGGGGGAGATACAGACAGAGGAGATGACAGAAACAGAAAACGCCGGCGGGGAGCAGCCGGATTCCTCTTCCGATGCATTGCCCCTGGGGCCGGTAACGGACACAGAGGAAGAGTAGGAAAAGGAGGATGTTATGGGAATTACAAGATTTGTCCTGAAGCGTCCGGTTACGACCGTGATGGCGCTGCTCTGTCTGCTGGTGTTCGGTATTTCTTCCGTGTTTAACGCCACGCTGGAGCAGATGCCCGAGATGGAGACACCCATGCTGATTATCAGTACCCGGTACAGCGGGGCGGGACCGGAGGATATCTGTGAGCTGGTGACAGAGCCAATAGAGGATGCCGTCAGTACCCTGGAGGGAGTGAAGAGCGTCAGCTCTACATCCAGCGACGGTTCATCCATGATCATGCTGGAATACGACTACGGTACTGATATGGATGAGGCGTACAGCGATCTGACGAAGAAAATGAACAGCATTCAGCGGCAGCTCCCGGAGGATGCGGAGGAACCCACCGTGATGGAAATGAGCATGGATGCCAGCACTACGATGATGCTGTCCGTCAGCCACAGGACACAGAACAATCTGTATGACTATGTAGATCAGAAGATTGTGCCAGAGCTGGAAAAAATAACGTCTGTGGCCTCTGTGGAGGCTACGGGAGGTTCGTCAGAATATATTAAAGTAGAACTGATTTCGGAGAAAATGGCCCAGTACAAGGTAACCATGCCGCAGATTACAGCGGCGATTCAGGCCGCTAATCTGTCATCTCCGTCAGGAGAAACCGTAGTCGGGAATCTGGAACTGTCTGTCACGACTTCTCTGGAAACAGAGGAGATGGATGATTTAAAGACCGTGCCGATCACGACCTCATCCGGCGAGATTATTATGCTGCAGGATGTTGCGAATATTACGGAGGCCGAGGAGGACAGAGGAGGAATATCCAGATATGACGGTCAGGATACGATTTCCATTTCCATTACCAAGAACCAGAGCAACACGGCCATGGAAGTTTCAGAAGCTGTCGGGGAAACCATAGAATCCCTGATGGCAGGTGATTCAGACCTGAATATTGAGATTGTAAACGATTCTGCAGATACGATTCTGGATTCTTTAAAGGATGTTGCGGAAACCATGATCCTGGCGGTAATCATTTCCATGATTATTATTTTCCTGTTCTTTGGTGATCTGAAGGCATCCATGATTGTCGGAAGTTCTATTCCTACCTCAATTCTGCTGTCTTTGATTGCGATTACGTCGGCGGGCTTTTCGCTGAATGTTATCACCATGAGTGCACTGACACTGGGTGTCGGAATGATGGTGGATAACTCTATCGTCGTTCTGGAAAGCTGTTTCAGGGTGACGAAGGAGAACAGGGATAAAGGCATTCTGGCTTATGCCAAGTCAGCTCTTCAGGGAACCAATGTGGTATTCGCGTCGATCATCGGAGGTACAGTCACGACCTGCGTCGTATTCATCCCGCTGGCAGCCCTCCAGGGAATGTCAGGACAGATGTTCGGCCCGCTGGGCTTTACCGTGGTATTCTGTATGGTAGCCTCTCTGCTCTCTGCTGTGACGGTCGTGCCTCTCTGCTACGTTGTGTATAAACCAAAGGAGAAGGAGGCGGCTGTCCTGTCCAGACCGGTGGAAAGACTTCAGAATCTCTACCGGAGGATAATGAAGAAACTTTTACGGCATAAACCGATGGTTATGGCTGTCTCTGTGGCAATGCTTGCAGCTACGGTATATCTGGCATCGGGGATG
>JAHZAR010000139.1:0-1933 GCA_019423835.1 Clostridiales bacterium
ATCATATAAAGTACCTTGTTTCAAGGAATGATATTCCAGTATTGCAATTATTTTCGCAGGAGGAACGCTTTATTGATTCCAGTGTTAATCCTTTCAATGTTCAATAAATCCTTCCCCAAACACCTCTCTTGCATCGCTGACAATCAAAAAAGCATTCCTGTCAAACTCAGCCACAATTTCCCTCAAAGTAACAATCTCCTTTCTGGAAACTACACAGAACAGCATTTTTTTCTCCTGGTTGGAATACATTCCTCTGGCCTCCAGGCTGGTAACGCCTCTTCTCATCCCCTTCATAATCGCATCTGCTATTTCCTGAAAATGATCGGATATAATATACGCCTGTTTCGAAAACTTAAGTCCCTCAATCATACCGTCCGTCACCTTTGCCGCGCAAAAAATAGCAATCAGCGCATAGAGGGCAATGGGAACGCCAAATACAGAAGCCCCTGCCAGAACAATCATACCGTCCAGTACCTGTATGATCTGGGCCATTGTATAATATTTCAGCTTCTTTTTAATCAGTGCGGCCAGCATATCCGTTCCTCCTGTAGTGCAGCCGGAAAAAAGCACCAGTCCCATACCCATGCCGCTTAGGATTCCTCCAAACAGAGCGGCCAGCAAACGATCTTCTCCCAAAAAGGAAGCCTCCGGCAGCAGATACAAAGCTACGGACAGCAGCACTGTGGATAACAGCGTGCGCTTGATAAATTTCCATCCCATCATAAAGGCAGCTGCTGTAAACAACGGAATATTCAATATGGTATTGGTCAGCCACAAAGGCACGCCCCACAGTTCTTTTATGATAATGGCAATGCCCGACACTCCCCCCGTTACCATACTTACCGGATCATATATATTTTTGATAGCGATTCCAATCAAAAGGGTGCCCGCCAGCATACATCCATACTCTAAAACCGGGTTTCTCTTTAACATCTCCTGTCTCCCTCCATTCCTCCTGCCTAAAGCCGCAAAAGGACAGCCACCCTGCATGGTGCTGTCCTCTCAATACTGTCTAAGCCATGTTCTGCATACAGTAACACGCCTGTACTGTATCTTCCTCCGTTCCCGTCACCCAATCCTCAGCCTTATAGAGCGGCTGGTTGTGGGCATAGACCCGCATGGCGGCTGCTCTTGTCCACATAAAGGGTGACCAGTCAGCGTTCCCCCTTTTCACCGGATGGGTCTGCTCCCTCTGGTCTTTCGCCGCAATCTATTGCATTTATTACTTTGCCCGGCCGTCGCAAGCAGCAGCTACCGTGCCTCCGTCTGCAGCCATATAACTGCGTATTTGTAGCGCCCTCATTTTTTAAAGTATTCCTAGGGCTCCCAGGATGATACCGCAGATAACAATGCCAAGAAGAAGCACATTGGTATTGACTTTTTTCTGAATCAGTCCGTAGATACCCAGAGTAAATGCAAGAGGCAGCAGCTTGGGGATTATGGAATCTAGCATATCCTGAAGTACAAGCTCAGTACCGCCTGTGGTAAAGGTCAGCGGAGTTGTGATGCTCACCATGCTGGCCACCATTCCTCCCACAACTGCCAGACCGACGATGGACGCAAACTGCATCACCCGATCCATAATCCCTTCCTGATACAGCTTTGCCAGATATTTATTACCCGACTCATATCCCAGAACCGTTCCGTAGTAACCCAACAAAATTGACGGGATCGCAAACAGCAGCACCGCCAGGATCGGTCCCAGAACACTTCCCTGCCGCGCAAATGACAGGCCGATTCCAAAGGTAATGATTCTTAAAGTCCCCTGAAAAAAGCTGTCACCAATTCCTGAAAACGGTCCCATCAAACTGGTTTTTACCATGGAAATGGAATCCGCCTGGAAAGTACCGTCCTCCGATTTCACATTCTGCTCCTCCATGGAAGCCGCCAGTCCCATGATAAAGCCGGTCATTTGCGGAGTACAGTTAAAAAA
>JAHZAR010000139.1:1943-4962 GCA_019423835.1 Clostridiales bacterium
CTTTCTTTTCTTCCGGCTTATTTTTGTACAGCTTGTCCAAAATCGGAGCCATGCCGAACATAAATCCCATATGCATCTGCCGCTCATAATTCCAGGAGCACATGATGGTCCAGGAACGTAGATACAAGCTTCGCAGATCCTTTTTGGTGATCAGCGCGTCCTGATGCGCCTGCTCATTATAATCCATTCTGCGCTCCCTCCCTTCTGCCATAAGAAACCTTATCTAAGATAAAGGCCAGAATACATGCAAACATCGTCAGTACGATTAAATCCAGGCCGGAATAACCCACCACCAAAAAACCGAACAGGAAATAGGGGAACAGCTTCTTAGAGATCATGGTGCTCAAAAGCATAGCAAAACCCAGAGCAGAAAGCAGATTTCCGGCCACCGTCAGTCCATTTGAGATTACCTCCGGAATGGCATTCACAATTACCTCCACAATTCCCGTACCCAGATAAACTGTAAGGAAAATGGGAATAAAATAAATCAGCGCATTCAATATGAAGGACCACCAGATATGAATATTTTTTGCCCTGCGGTAATCGCCTCCTTCGATCGCTGCATCTGCCACATGAGAAAACTGGGCAACGACGATACGCATGATCGCGCTCATGAACTCTCCGATTACAGCCACCGGGATGGCAATCGTCAAAGCCGCCTCCGTAGAAGCTCCAGACAAGCAAACAAATGCCGTGGCAATAATGCTGCCAAACTGCATATTTGGCGGTCCCGCCGCTCCGATTGCCACAAACCCCATTGATATCAGCTCCAGACTTGCTCCCAGGGTGATTCCCATCCTCAAATCGCCCAGAACAAGACCGGACAAAGTACTTAAGATAAGAGGGCGGCCGATATTCTGACGTCCAATCAGCCGCGAGTCGATCACGCCGATCACTCCAACCAGCCCTAACAAGATTGACTTTACTAACACGATTATCCTCCTTCCATAACAAACGCAGCCTATTTAGAAAAATCAGGATGCTCCACAGAAGCGGTGGGCACCTGCTGAATGTAGATCCGTACTCCCCTGGCCAGAATCTCTCTGGTCTCCTTCAGCTCCTCTTCATTCAGATATACCGCCTTTCCATATTCCCTGGAGTCCTGTTTTTTCGCCACGCCTCCATAGTTAATCTCCTTTACCTCAGGAAGAATCTCACAAAGCATCCTGGCTTCCTGGGGCCCCTTTACGATAATCATGATATTTTTATTTTTGTTCTGTTCCACTGCCTGCGCCAACTGGGAAAAAGGGATGATATCCAGCGTACAGCCCACCGGTTTGGCAATGGACAGAGCCATCTTTCCAATGGGATCGTTGGGCACCTTATCATCCGCTACAATAATATGATTAATATCCATCTGCCTGGTCCAGGAAAACACCACCTGTCCATGAAGCAGTCTGTGGTCTACACGCACCAGCTTTATCATAATAATTTATCCCTCCTTCACTAGCCTGTTGTAGTAAACAATGCTGTTCTTTCCATCCTCTACAATTCTATCCAGGTTCAGGTCTTTCCATAATGTATGGTTCAATTTCTCAATCATAACCTCCAGCGCAATCACCAGATTAATCCCTGCAATTAGCTTTCTGGACTCAGACATAAACCGAAGAGCAATATTAGCCGGTGTTCCTCCCGGCAAATCCAACAGAATGACCACACATTCATCCCTATATTTTTCATCAAGCACAGCCTCAATTCTGTCTCCAAACTCGTCCAGTCCTTCTCCCGCCTTCAGACATAATATATCAAGCTGTGATTCTTCCATGTTCAAAGCCAGCTTCAGAGCACTCTCGTAGCCTTTTGCCAGCTCGCCATGGGTGAGCAACAATACGCCAAAATCCCTTTCTTCCATACTTCACCTCACTAAATCCGGAACAAAGAATTCAAAATACACTCCGCTTTGCCCCTCTCGTCCGGCCCCGGCAGCTCCGCCTCCCCCGGCTTCAGACGAAGCTCTGTTTTTAGCTTCTCCATTCCTATACAGCGCATTTCACATCTATTAATATTCCATATGCCACATATAGCGGCGTACATCCAGAGAATGTCCTCTCTCAAAGGCAATAGCCTCCACAAACACCCGGATAACCACGCCAGACAGGATCGCAGCCAGATAAGGCTTTGCCTCCCCGGCCACGTTGTCCAGAGGCAGCTCCTTCTGATCCAGGATCAGCATTTTTCTGCTGTACTTGGTGCTGAAATTCTCTACCCTCTGATCCAAAAAACGGGTATTGCCGATGCTCTTCACCAGAAGGAAGGGAACATCGTAATCTGTTACTTCAAAGGGTCCGTGAAAATAGTCGCCTGAGTGGATGCACCCGGAATGAATCCACTGCATTTCCATAAACCAGCACATAGCTGTAGAATATACCTCTCCGTAATTTATCCCACTGCCGATGGTGTAGATCAGCTTCTCACGCTTATTCTCCTTTGCCCACTGCTTGGCCTGTTCCTGATACTGTGTCTTGGCCTTCTCAGAAAGCTCCGTGAGCTTATCCAGCTCTCTCAGACATACATCCCACTTTTCCTTCGGCTCAAGAACCTTTAAAAGACTGAACAGCAATCCATACAGAATCCCCTTATTTTTATCACTGTCACTGACCTCCTTTCCCCAGTCATAGTGAACCGGATACTCCGCCGCATTCCAAAGTTCCGACTCTTCCGAATTCGACAAAGCGATGGTCATTGCCCCTTTCTCTCTGGCCAATCTAGTAGCCTCCACCGTCTCCGGTGTATTTCCAGAATGTGAACAGGAAATAACCAGAGAATTTTCATTCAGACTCACCGGCGTATCATACACAAATTCGTTGGACGTGTACACATGGCTGGGCACCCTGGTCTCCTTGTCAAATATGTATTGCCCCGCCATTAAAACTGCCTGTGAACCCCCGCAGGCTACAAAATAGCAAACATTTACTCCACCTTTCTTCTTCAGTGCCTCTACCGCACGGCTAATCTGGTCAAAATGCTCTTTTCTCATATCTTATCTCCTTTCCGATTATTAATTATATATCATTATATA
>JAHZAR010000140.1 GCA_019423835.1 Clostridiales bacterium
ATGTCAGACACCACAAGCCTGGGAAAGCTGGCCCTGGAAAATGTCCGGAAATTCAGAAAAGAGTACCCGGAGCGATGACAGAAATGGAGCGGAGGATGAGGATGGCGCAGAGGGAAGACGCTGGTGAGGAGGCGCAGATTTGAAGGAGAAGCATGAGGTAATGGTGGAGGCCGGATATCTTGAGGTCTTTGTGAGAGAGCTGTTTGAGAAGGCCGGCATGGAGAGCAGAGATGCACAGTTTCACGCAGAGGCTCTCGTACAAACCGATTTGTGGGGAATCTCTTCCCATGGCTGCATGAGAGCTCCGGCCTATTTTGAGAGGATGAGGAACGGGGCGATTAATGTGAGGCCAGATGTGAGAAAGGTATCCGGCGAGGGCGCTTTTGAGGTGCTGGATGCAGATGCAGGGGCAGGATTTATCGCCGGGAAGAGGGCTATGGAGAGAGCCGTGGAGCTGGCAAAAAAATATCACATTGCCGCAGTCGGAGTGAGGAACAGCAACCATTTCGGCGCCGGAGCGGTTTACGCCAGGATGGCGGTGAAGCAAGGAATGGTGGGGATTGCCATGACCAATGTGCTTCCTCTTGTGACGGCGCCGGGGGCCTCCAGGCCAGTGACAGGGAATAATCCCATAGCCATCGCAATTCCCACCTATGGGGACTTCCCCTTCTGCCTGGATATGGCGCTCTCAAAGGTGGCCGGGGGAAAGCTGACACTGGCGATCAAGAGAGGAGAAAAAATTCCCATGGACTGGGCTACAGATGCGGAGGGAAGACCTACCGACGATCCGGAAAAAGCGTTTAAGGGATTTCTGCTTCCCATGGGAGGCTACAAGGGACTGGGACTTGCCTATATGGTGGATATCCTGTCCGGTGTTGTAACGGGAGGAGTGTTCTCCCACCAGATGAAAAGCATGTATGCTCATCCCGCGGAGCCCAGTCTGACGGGTCACTTTTTTATCGCGATTGATATTGACGCAGTGATTGACCGGGAGGAGATGAAACGGCGGATGGAAGAGTACTGCCAAAGGCTCAGGGAAACTCCCATGTGGGAGGAGGGGGCCGAGATGCTTCTTCCGGGAGAACTGGAATACAGGAAGGAAAAGGAGCGAAGGGCGAAAGGGATACCGGTTCCGGTTAAGACATATGAGGAGTTTCTGGAGCTGAAAACGACCTGGGGGCTTCAGGCAGAACTTCCTGAAAAACAGGACTAAGAGCCGTAAGCCTCGGCAGCGGTTCAGAGAGGAAAGGAGGAGGTGCCATGAAACAGACAGTTTTGCTTCCACAGGACATTGCAAAACCGGGGAGAGATTACCTGCTGGAGAGGGGCTATGAGCTGAAAATGGGGCGGGGAATTTCTGAGAAGCTGATTGCAGAGGACGTAAGAGGGTGCAGCGCCGTCATCGCCAGGCTGGGAGCTTTTGGAAAGCATGTGATAGAGGCAGAGCCGGGACTTCGTGTTATCGCCAGGCACGGGGCCGGATATGACAACATCGATATTGAGGCAGCGAAGGAGGCAGGAATCTGGGTGACCTTTGATCCCGTTTCCAATGGAAACGCAGTGGCAGAGCACTGTATCGCCCTGCTTCTCGCATGTGCGAAGAATCTGCCCGCCATGGATCAGGCAGTCAGAAGCGGAAATTTTGCTGTAAGAAACCAGAGGCCTACGACGGAGCTGTCCGGAAAGGTGCTGGGAATTGCGGGATTCGGAAGAATCGGGAAAATGGTGGCTCAGAAAGCAGGCGACGGACTGGGTATGGAGATTGCAGCCTATGATCCCTATGTGAAGGAGGCAAAAGGAGCCAGAATGACGAAAACTCTGGAGGAACTCTTGGAATTCTCAGACTTTGTCAGCATCCATATGCCGTCTGCTGAGGAAACAAGGGGGATGTTCGGAATAGAACAGTTTAAAAAAATGAAGCGTACCGCCTGGCTGATCAACGGTGCGAGAGGGGAACTTGTAAAAGAAAAGGAACTGATCAGCGCACTGAGCCAGGGTGTGATTGCCGGAGCGGCTCTCGACGTCTTTGAGAAGGAGCCGCCGGAAAAGGACAGCGGGCTGTTTCAGCTGGATAACGTAATTTTATCGCCCCACAATGCGGCACTCACAAAAGAGGCCATGGAACGTATGGCTGTGACGGCCGCGAAGGCAGTGGATGACGTGCTTTCGGGGAGAAGACCGCAGTTTGTGGTAGTGGAAGGGAAGTAAAGACGAGCTTCTGGAGAGTCCAGAAAAATAATGAAAACAGGGGAGGACACAAAATGAAACGATTTTTTGCAGGACTGCTGATAATGGGAATGATGGGAACTGCCCTGACCGGGTGCAACAGCCAGGGAACAGATTCAGCTTCGGGAAATGCGTCGGGGACAGAGACAACGGTTCTGGTGCTGGCAAATTCAGCACCGGCCAGCGAAGAAAATCATATGTACCAGTATTGCGAAAAATTTAAAGAACTGGTAGAGGAAAAGAGCAGCGGAAGTGTGGAGATTGAAATTCATCCCAATGGGGAGCTGGGAGGAGAGCGCGACCTGGTGGAGGGGGTGCAGCTGGGAACCATTGATATATGCTTTGTGGCCAGCGCTCCTCTTGGAAACTTTGTGGACGATACTCTGGCATTTGATTTCCCATTTCTTTTCAGAGATTACGATCATGTTCAGCATGTGATGGATGGAGAGATAGGGGCAGACATTGCCGTGCAGGTAGAGGAAAAAGTGGGAGTAAAATTCCTTTCCTGGGGTGTAAACGGTTTCCGGCATTTCTGCAACAATATACGCCCGGTAAAGTCACCGGAAGATATCAAGGGACTGAAGGTGAGGACTATGGAAAACAAAATCCATATGGAAACTTTCTCAGCTCTGGGAGCAGATCCGACACCTATGGGAACAGGAGAGCTTTATACTGCGCTTCAGCAGGGAACTGTGGATGGAATGGAAGGCCCGCTGACCTGGATTCTGCCGAGCAAGTACAACGAAGTTCAGAAATATATGTCCCTGACCAGCCATTTCTATGCCCCTTCAGCAGCACTTATGAATCAGGCGAAGTTTGACAGCCTTCCGGAAGATGTCAGGACGATACTGGAGGAGAGCGCAGAGGAGGCGGAGAGCTACCAGCTTCAGTTCTGCCGCGATATTGACAAGCAGATGGCAGAGGAGGCGGCAGAAGCGGGAATGGAGGTAATTCCGGAATCTGAGCTTGATATGGATGGATTCCGTGAAGCCGTTCAGAGTGTTTATGACGCCCATCCGGAGTATGGGGATATTCTTCAGAAAATTAAGGAGACAGAGTAAGGAGAAGGAGGTGACGGGGTGAGAACGTATATTTGCTTTATGGATCACCTCAACAAAGCGGTAAAATTTATCCTGGCTGCTCTTCTGACTGTCATGAGCCTTGTGGTCATTGTCCAGGTTATCTGCCGGGGACTGAAAATGTCCCTTCCCTGGTCGGAAGAGTTTTCGAGATATGTGATGATTTATATTGTGTTTCTGGGAACCGGCTACGCGGTGCGCTATGATCTTCTGATGTCAGTCAAAATCCTCTGGGAACACGTTCCCGAGAGGGCAGTCAAAGGATTTTCCATTCTGGTTAACTTGCTGATGGCGGCATTCTTTCTTCTGCTCATTGTGCAGGGAATCAAAATTTTAGGGACAGTAGGCAGTCAGACATCGCCGGCTATGCTGCTTCCCATGTCCGTTCCCTATGGAGCCATGCCGGTGGGGGGAGCGCTGATGTTTTTGAACAGCCTCGCGGTGATAGGCGAGGATATTGTGGGAAAGGAGAGGTGATATATGGCGGGAATATTATTTTTGGGGATGCTGATCCTGTTTATCCTCGGAGTTCCGATTGCAGCGGGAATCGGCATGGCTGCGGCTGGCTTTCTGGCGTTTCTGACTGAGCTTCCGCTTACCGTAGTGCCCCAGAGGCTTTTTACGACTTCTGATTCCTTTCCCCTGATGGCAATTCCCTTCTTTGTACTGTCGGGAGCTTTGATGGAGTCGGGAGGAATCTCAAAGCGTCTGATTCATCTGGCCGATGCCTTTGTGGGACATAAGACAGGCGGACTGGCCATGGTGGTAATTATAACCTCTATGTTTTTTGCAGCTATTTCAGGCTCCAGTGCGGCGACGGTAACGGCAGTCGGCGTGATCCTGATTCCTGCAATGATTCAGAAAGGATACAGCAGGAGTTTCTCGGCATCTGTCCAGGCCTGTTCCGGGCAGATGGGGGTTATCATTCCTCCCAGTATTCCCATGGTTATCTACGGGGTTGCCACAGGCGTGTCGATCGGCGATATGTTTAAGGCAGGAGTTCTTCCTGGAATTCTGATGGGAATATCGCTGATTGGCCTGTCCTATATGATCTGCAAAAAAAGAGGATACAGAGGAAACGAAAAGAAGGCCACGGCGAAGGAGAAAATGCATGCCTTTACAGAGGCAATCTGGGCTATTTTCATGCCGGTTATAATTCTGGGGGGCGTCTATTCAGGTATGTTTACGCCGACAGAGGCTGCTGCAGTGGCTGCTGGATACTCGTTCCTGGTGGGAAAATTCATCTATAAGGATTTAAAGCTGAAGGAGCTTCCGGAAGTGATAGGGAAGGCAGCTGTCACAACAGCAACAATCATGTTTCTGGTGGCAACGGCCGGGATTCTGGCATGGCTGATGGGACGTCTGAATGTGCCGCAGCAGGTAGCCCAGATGTTTACCACCCTTGCCCATAACAGAGTTACATTCCTCCTGATTGTCAATGTGCTTCTGTTTTTCGTGGGAATGTTTTTCGATGCCGGTCCTGCCATTATTATTCTGGCACCGCTTCTTTCTCCGATTGCAGCGGCATTTGGAATCGATCTGATTCACTTTGGAATCAT
>JAHZAR010000141.1 GCA_019423835.1 Clostridiales bacterium
CATTTTATCAGAACGGCAATGGAAAAGCACAGCTGGAACCTGGAGCTTGGGATGAAGATGCTGGAGGCCTACGACCGGATCCTTCCCATGGGAGAGACGGAGAGGGAGTATCTCTATTATCTCTTCCTCTACCCTGAGAAATACTGGAAGCAGATCAATTTCTATTTCAATGCAAACAAGGCCTGGATTCCAGCCAGAAATGTGGAAAAACTGAAAAGCCTGGAACAGCAGCAGGAGGACCGGAACCGTTTTCTCAGCCGGATCCGGGGGTAAGGGGAACCGATGAAAGCCGAAGGGCCGGGATAATTCTGCTTTATTTTTTCGCCGCCATATACTATAATTAGGACAAAATCTAGTGGCAGAAACGGCACAGGAGGAGTATCAGAATGAAAGACTACATGAAAATCTACGAGGAGTGGCTTGCGAATCCTTATTTTGATGAGGATACAAAGAAAGAACTCAGGGCCATTGAGGGGGATGAAAATGAGATAAAGGAACGCTTCTACATGGATCTGGAGTTTGGAACGGCAGGTCTGCGCGGCGTGATCGGAGCCGGGATCAACCGCATGAATATCTATACGGTAAGGCGCGCCACACAGGGACTGGCAGACTATATTCTGGAGCAGGGAGGCGCTGACAGAGGCGTTGCCATTGCCTATGATTCCCGCCACATGTCACCGGAATTTTCAGATGAGGCGGCACGTACTCTGGCAGCCAACGGAATTAAGGCTTACCGCTTCGAATCGCTCCGGCCGACTCCTGAGCTTTCCTTTGCAGTGAGAGAGCTTGGCTGTATCGCCGGAATCAATATCACAGCCAGCCATAACCCGCCTGAGTACAACGGATACAAGGTATACTGGGAGGATGGCGCCCAGTTTACTCCGCCCCACGACAGAGGGGTGACGGAGAAGGTTATGGCTATCACAGATCTCTCCTCCGTAAAGACCATGAGCCGTGAGGAGGCTGTGGCGTCGGGAAGATATGTGACGATCGGAGCTGAGCTGGATGACAGGTATATTGCCCAGGTGAAGGCTCAGGTGGTAAATCAGGAAGCCATTGACAGGATGCAGGATCAGATTACGATTGTCTACACACCGCTTCATGGCACAGGAAACATTCCGGCCCGCCGGGTGATGAAGGAGCTGGGGTTTGAGCATGTGTATGTGGTGCCGGAGCAGGAGCTTCCGGACGGAGATTTCCCGACGGTGAGCTACCCGAACCCGGAGGCTGCGGAGGCCTTTGAGCTGGGGCTGAAGCTGGCGAAGGAAAAGAATGCAGATTTGGTTCTGGCTACTGATCCGGACGCAGACCGGCTGGGTGTCTATGTGAAGGATACCAAGTCAGGAGAATACATTCCGCTGACAGGAAATATGTCAGGTTCCCTCCTGTGCGATTATGTCCTCAGCCAGAAAAAGGAGAGAGGACAGATCCCGGCAGACGGACAGGTGGTGAAATCCATCGTCACCACCAATCTGGTGGACGCAGTGGCCGAGTACTATGGGGCAGAGCTGATTGAGGTTCTGACAGGCTTTAAGTGGATCGGAAAGCAGATCCTGAAGAACGAGCAGGAGGGCAGGGGAACCTATCTGTTTGGAATGGAGGAGAGCTATGGATGCCTGATTGGAACTTATGCCCGCGATAAGGACGCCATCTCTGCCACGGCAGCTCTCTGTGAGGCGGCCGCCTACTATAAGGAAAAGGGCATGACTCTCTGGGATGCCATGGTTGCAATGTATGAGAAATACGGATACTACAAGGATTCCGTTCAGTCCATCGGCCTGAAGGGAATTGAGGGACTTGCCAAGATCCAGGAGATCATGGAGTATTTCAGAAACCATGAGCCGGCTGAGTTTGCGGGCTATAGAGTTCTGTCCGCAAGAGACTACAAGGCGGACACCATCCGCGACACAGCCACAGGTGAGGTGAGGCCGACCGGACTCCCATCCTCTAACGTGCTCTACTATGATCTGGAGGACAGCGCCTGGCTCTGTGTGAGACCGTCTGGAACAGAGCCGAAGATCAAATTCTACTATGGCGTGAAGGGAACCTCTCTGGCAGATGCAGACGAGAAGTCTGCGAAGCTTGGAAAGGCCGTCATGGATATTGTGAACGGACTTCTGTAGAGCCCTCAGGTACGGATAGAAGAGGAAAAAGGGACAGAAGGCCGGAGGCTGGAAATAAAGCCGGCAGTGGGAAGGCCGGCAGAGAAAATCAGAAACCCAGACAGCAAAACAGGAGGAGTGTACCCGGACACAGGTTCCAGGCCGCTCCTCCTGTTTTTTGTATCATAGGAAATTCTTTTGAATTTCCGTACATTCCGGCTATCGGTCCCTCTTTTTTCTCCTTTCGCTCCGCTCCTTTACTGACAGACGCTGTAGCTCCTGGAATGCCTCAGGGAAACGGCGGGAAACGGCACCGGGGTTGCCTGAGAAGAGACCGCGGCGGTAGAAACGGCGAAGCCGTCCCGCCCTGGCAAGATATCCTGTCAGCTGTTCCCGGCGAAGGCGGGCCTCATCCAGCCTCTCCCGCATGCTGACTTTGGCCTCGCCCAGTCTGCCGGTTACATTGACTTTGGCCTCGCCCAGCCTGTCGGTCACATTGATTCTGGCCTCATCCAGGCGCTCCTGTATGTCGGTTCTGGCCTCATCCAGGCGCTCCTGTATGTCAGTTCTGGCCTCGTCCAGCCGCTCGGCAAGATCGGCTCTGGCTGTATCCAGCCGTTCCCTGGCGTTTGTTCTTGCCGCGGACAGCTTCTGTTCTGTCTCATCTAAAAGCTCCTGCCTGAAACCGGCTGCCTCCTCCTGAAGAGCCTCCAGCTTCTTTTGAAGCTCTTCGATTTCTGAGTGAAGTCTGGTCATAGCCTTGAGAGTATTTCCAAGAGCGAGAGCCTCCCGCACAGATTCGTAAGTATCCAGAAGAAACAGCACGCTGACGACAGAGATGCAGGGGAGCAGGACAGGATAGCTGATGCCTGAAACCAGCCGGGCAATGGGCTGATGGATATACTCTGTGAGGAGGATCGTAAGAACCCCCCAGGCGATGGAGGAGCTCAGGCAGATATAACCGTCCAGCTGGAATTTTTTATTGCTGTAGTCCCAGTATTTAACGCAGAACAGCCGTTCCATCACAAAACCGGTCACGTATTCCAGGGCAGTGGCCGCAATCACGCCGGAGAGCCAGACAAGGGCGGGGTGTTCCCTGAATGGGAGGGAAACCCACAGCATCATGACAGCCCCTGAGCCGTAGAGCGGCAGCAGGGGCAGCCTGAGGAAGCCGCGGTTGACAAGGCGGTGTTTTAACAGGGAAACATAACAGGATTCAAAGATCCACCCGAAAAAGCTGTAAATGTAAAAGAAGGCGAGCCATTGAAGGAAGGAATAGTCGTACATAAAATATCTCCTGTCGTAAAATTCTGCGGAATTACTGCTGTTACTATTGGATCAAAAAGCTGTTTTTATTCCAGACAAACACGCTTTTCTGCCATTATAACATGAGATTTTGCGATGTCAAACGGGCAGAGAGGCAGGGATGTCTCTTTCTGCTTGCCAGAATGTGCGGGTTCAGGTAGAATGAGTATGTATTAATTTCCGTGATTCGACCTGGAATAGATTCAGAAAAACCGGGGAGAGCAGACAGACTTAACCGGGATGAAAATAAAAAAGATTCAGACAAAGGAGAAGAACAGGTGAGTATTTTAAATGTAGAGCATCTGAGCCACGGCTTTGGAGACCGGGCGATCTTTCATGATGTATCCTTCCGCCTCTTAAAGGGAGAGCACATCGGGCTGATAGGGGCCAACGGTGAGGGAAAGTCCACCTTCATGAACATTATTACAGGAAAACTGCAGCCGGATGAGGGCAAAGTCGAGTGGGCGAAGCGTGTGCGCGTGGGATATCTGGACCAGCATTCCGTTCTGGAAAGAGGCATGACAGTCCGCCAGGTGCTGAAAAGCGCGTTTTCTTTCCTGTTTGAGATGGAGGAGCAGATGAATGGGATCTGTGACCGCCTGGGCGAAGCGCCGGAGAGTGAGATGGAAGCCATGATGGAGGAGCTGGGGACCATTCAGGAGCTTCTGATGGCTCACGATTTCTATACCATCGACGCAAAGGTGGAGGAAGTGGGAAGGGCCCTGGGCCTTTCTGATATCGGCATGGATAAGGATGTGACAGAGCTGTCCGGCGGGCAGAGGACAAAGGTGCTGCTTGGAAAGCTGCTGCTGGAGAAGCCGGACATCCTTCTGCTGGACGAGCCCACCAACTATCTGGATGAGCAGCATATCGAGTGGCTCAGGCGGTATCTTCAGGAGTATGAGAATGCCTTCATTCTTATTTCCCATGATATTCCGTTCTTAAACAGCGTGATTAACATTATCTATCATATGGAAAATCAGAGGCTTGATCGGTATGTGGGGGATTACGATAAATTCCGCGAGGTCTATGAGGTGAAAAAGGCTCAGCTGGAGGCGGCGTACAAGAGGCAGCAGCAGGAGATTGCCGAACTTCAGGATTTCGTAGCCAGAAATAAGGCCAGGGTTTCCACGAGAAATATGGCCATGTCCCGCCAGAAGAAGCTGGACAAGATGGAGCGCATTGAGCTGGGCCGGGAGAAGCCCAAGCCGGAGTTCCATTTCCTGGAGGCCAGGGCAGCCGGAAAGTGCATTTTCGAGACAGAGAATCTGGTGATCGGCTACGAGGAACAGGAGCCGCTGTCAAGACCGTTAAACCTCCGCATGGAGAGGGGAGACAAGATTGCCCTGGTGGGCGCCAATGGAATTGGAAAGACCACTCTCCTGAAGAGCATTCTGGGGCTGATCCCGGCTCTTTCGGGAAAGGTGACGCTGGGGGATTATCTGGGA
>JAHZAR010000014.1:0-8643 GCA_019423835.1 Clostridiales bacterium
CCCTGACATGCCCCCATAGAAAACAAAAAAACTGTAACCATATGAGTCTGGCAGGCCCAGTCCTTTCTCCGAAAGATCTGGGCCTGCCAGACTCATATGGTTACAGTTTTCATTGTCTGTCTGATAATTGTGATCTGTCTTTTCGCTACTCCTTGGCTGTCTGTGAACCGTGCAGATAGGCAGCATACATCTGGGTAGTGGCCATATCCGAATGTCCCAGTATCTGCTGCACTGCCTTCATATCAGCCCCGCTGCTGATCAGATGTGCCGCAAAGGAATGGCGCAGTGTGTGCGGCGTGATGTCTGTCTGAATCCCCGCCTTTTCCCCGTAGTACTTGATAATCTTCCAGAAGCCCTGACGGCTCATCTGTCCTCCGCTGCAGTTTACAAACAGCCAGTCCGACTCTTTCTTTTTTGTAAGCTCCGGCCTGGAATGTTTCAGATAGTCGTCCAGGGCTTTTTTCGCCACGCGCCCGAATGGGATGGTTCTCTCCCTGCCGCTGTCGCTGCATGTGATAAAGCCGATGGTCATATTGATGTGGTGCAAATTCAGGTTCATCAGCTCGGAAACTCTGATTCCCGTGGCATAGAGAAGCTCCAGCATCGCCTTGTCCCGAATTTCCTTCGGGGTTCTGCCGTCCGGCTGGTTCAAAAGCCTCGTAACCTCCTCCACTGACAGGATGGACGGAGCTTTTTTTTCGATTTTAGGCGCCCGAATCAGCTCTGCCGGGTTCCTTCTCACCTGCCCCTCTGTGCTCTCATAATGAAAAAATGCCTTAATAGATGCCAGCATCCGGGAGATAGTTGCGGCAGCCTTTCCCTCCCTCTCCAGAAAAAGGATGTAGGAATCCAGGCTGGTTCTGGTCACCTTTCCAGCCTCTGTCACTCCTCTGTCCTCCATATAGGATGCGAACTGCAGCAAATCGCGTCTGTACGAGAGAATCGTATTCTGAGACATTTTCTTTATGTCCCGCAGATATCCGACAAACTTCTCCACCTCATCAAACATACTTTATCCCCTAATCGTTCCGTACTCTTTTGTCAATCCCTGCCTGTAATTCTTACGAAGCTGAAAACAGAAGCTGAAAAAAGCGGGGCGGTCTTCCTTCGCTCTCCTCTCGGCCCAAAGGGTCCTGCCTGCCCCCTTCCATTCTGCTTCTGACACAGTCTTTCCTCATAAAACAAGGCAAAAATCCACTGGTACCTACCATTATATATACATTTTTTGATAAAATCAAACACATTTTTCCCACTTTCGACACCACATCCTGCCGATTTACATAAAAAATACAAGATATTGTCCTGCCGCATTTTGACGGGGCAATATCTTGAGAAAAAAATTTTTTCTGATTTTACAACTTTTGTATAAGCCGGAGCAAGGCTAACCCAAAAAAGTTGCTGCCGCACTCCCTGCCAGATGCATCCAGGCAGGATTCAGAAGGGATTCTGCCAGCGCTCCCGCTGCTGTAATCACCAGCAGAATCAGAAAGGCCGCTCCATGGGTTCTCTTCTCCTTGCTGCTGCCCCACCGGAAAAGAACCAGAAGAACAGGAATATAAAACAGCCATTGGGGAAACAGAGAAAGAATAAAAAGCGGAAGTGCCAGAAAGCCTGCCTGCATGGTCAGGGCGGAAAGCACAGCTGCCATGGAGAAGCCAAGAGCTGCTGCTCCGAGGCACAGCCCTGCTGTCCCAAACGATGTCATCCCTGCCAGCCAGAGGACTGCTGCCTGAATACATCTCTGAAACATGACAGAGACGGCCAGGGACGGTTCCGGCTTCAGAGAGTAACCGGACTGGCCCAGCCATGCCTGCCCGAGAGCTCCCATTTCCTCCTGTGCCTGGCCGGAAAGTCCGTTCATCCACACACTGCCTGCCAGTGAAGCCGCCGCAAAGCAGAAAAAAAACAGCACAACCGGATGAAGCAGGATCACGTCTGAAACACGTTTCATGTGTTCAACCCATTTCCTTTTTTTCATCCTATGCTGTTTTTTTCCGGTCTATGCAGTTTCCTGGGCTTTCCTCGTCCTGCCGGCGCCGCTGGCGGCGCTATTTTCTCTCAGGCCCCCTGCCTCGGTATTTTACAGCGTAAGCCAGAATGGATGCCACTGTTTTTCCATCCGTCATCTTTCCTCCAGCGATCAATTCCAGAAGATCCTCCAGCTCCCACTCCTCCACCTGAATGTTTTCATCCGGATCCAGATGCTGGTGGGAGGGAATCAGATTTCTTGCCACAAACACGTCAATAGCCTCATCACAGAAAGCGATAGTAGTGTTGATGCTCAAAAGATATTCCAGATGATCCGTCCTGAATCCCGTCTCTTCCTCCAGCTCTCTGTATGCGCAGTCAATTTTCGGCTCCTCCGGATAATCTAAAGCTCCCGCAGGAATTTCCAGCGTATAGCGGTCAAGCGCATTTCTGTACTGACGTACCATCAGAAGCTTTCCCGCCTCCGTCACAGCAACCACAGCAGCAGCTCCGTTGTGATGAATATAATCCCATTTTGCCTCATGTCCATTTACCTGAACTGTATCCTGATACACCTTCAAAATGGTTCCCTGGTACTTTAACTCTCTGTTTATCCTCTTTACCGGAATCTGAGCTCCCTGTTCCCTCTGATCCGTCATGTCCATCTCTTCCTCTCCTTCCATTCCCTTCCCTCTCTCTTCTGCGGCAGACTGCAGCCGGGACAGCCCGTCTCTTTCTTTCCACTGCCCTGTTTTTCCAGGTTCCCGGCTGTCTTTTCCTATCGCATATCCGTGCACTTTTTAAAGCAGGCATCCGCGGCCTTGATCACCGCATTCCGGAATCCACATTCCTCAAGCGCTGACACTGCCGCAATCGTGGTTCCCCCCGGTGAACATACCTGATCCTTTAACTTTCCTGGATGCTCTCCCGTTTCCAGAACCATTTTCGCACTTCCCATGACCGCGCGGCCCGCCATACGGTATGCCGTATCCCGCGGGAGCCCGTACTTGACAGCGCTGTCTGCCAGAGCCTCAATAAACATATAGACATAAGCCGGGGAGCTTCCGCTCACACAGACAACTGCGTTTATCAGCCGTTCCTCCACCAGTTCCATGGAGCCGAAGGACTCAAAAAACCGACGGATGGTGTCCCTCTCTTTCTCAGAAAAACACTCTGCTTCATAGCACACCCCCGTCACACCCATTCCAACAAGAGCCGGTGTGTTCGGCATCGCTCTGACAATTCTTCGATCCTGCCCCAGCTTTTCCTTTAAATCCTGAATCGTAACCGAGGGAGCGATTGAGATAATAATTTTTTCGCTTGTCACCGTGTCTTTTATATCTGCGAGAACAGCATCATAATACTGAGGCTTGACAGCTAAAACTATATACTCAGCCATAGAGGCACAGGCTGCGTTGTCTGCAGCGCAGGCAACGCCTGTCTCTTCCGAAATTTTCTCTGCACGTTTCCGATCCGCATCGGTAAGCAGCAGCTCTTCCCTGTCAAATACCTGCAAAAGTCCCTTTAAAATGGCATATCCCATATTTCCCATGCCGATAAAGCCAATCCTCTTCATTTTCATTTCCTCCAATCGCTGTTTTTCTGTCTTTCCTTCCTGCTGTCTGATACAGGAGATTTTGATCATCTGTTTTCATTTTACCTCATATTCGTGCTCTGTCAAGAATAGGAATACATGAACAGATGTTTCCCCAAAAAGAAAAGAGAGGGAGGCGCCCTCTCCGGCATCTGCCGTATGAAAGCGCGCTTCCCTCTCTCAGAATTAACTGCTCAGAACTCAATTTGCCTTTATCTACTTCGCGTAGTCTGTCACTCTTGATTCGCGAATTACATTCACTTTTATCTGGCCAGGGTATTCCAGTTCTGTCTCAATCCTCTTGGAAATTTCCCTTGCCATCAGTACCATGCCATCGTCGTTTACCTGCTCAGGAACGACCATGATCCGTACTTCACGTCCCGCCTGTATCGCGTAGGACTTATCGACTCCCTTGAACGAATTGGTAATATCCTCCAGCTGTCTGAGACGGTTCGTGTATGTTTCCAGTGTCTCTCTTCTGGCTCCAGGTCTTGCAGCCGAGATTGTGTCAGCAGCCTGTACAAGACAGGCAATCAGGCTCTGAGGCTCTACATCACCGTGATGGGCCTCCACCGCGTTGATCACTACAGCGGATTCCTTGTACTTTCTGCACAGGTCTACGCCGAGCTTCACATGTGTTCCCTCCATCTCGTGATCGACAGCCTTGCCTATATCATGTAATAAACCTGCCCTCTTAGCCGTGCGGACATCCACTCCGACCTCCGCCGCCAAAAGTCCTGCAAGCTGTGCTACCTCTATGGAATGCTTCAGTGCATTCTGTCCGTAGCTCGTCCTGAACTTCATCTTGCCAAGCAGCTTGACAAGCTCAGGATGGATTCCGTGAATGCCCACCTCGAGCAGTGCGGCTTCACCTTCCTCGCGCATCATGGTTTCTACTTCCTTCTGCGCCTTCTCTACCATCTCCTCAATTCTGGCAGGATGGATTCTGCCGTCTACAATCAGGCGTTCCAGAGCAATTCTGGCAACCTCCCTGCGGATTGGATCAAAACCGGAGAGGACAACCGCCTCCGGCGTGTCATCGATGATCAGTTCCACACCCGTCAGCGTCTCAAGCGTCCGAATGTTGCGTCCCTCACGTCCGATGATTCGTCCCTTCATCTCGTCATTTGGAAGCTGGACAACGGATACTGTCGTCTCGGCCACATGGTCAGCCGCACAGCGCTGGATTGCCGTCACTACATAATCCTTGGCCTTCTTGTCAGCTTCCTCCTTGGCCTTTGCCTCCAGCTCCTTGATTAGCTTGGCCGTGTCATGCTTTACATCCTCCTCCACAGATTTCAGAAGATATTCCTTCGCCTGTTCGGATGTAAAACCGGAAATTTTTTCCAGCTCCTGCATTCCCTTCTCGTAGAGCTCCTCAACCTCTGTGGTTCTCTTCCTCAAAGCTTCCTCTTTGGCGTTAAGCCCTGCCTCACGTTTCTCAATCGCTTCTGATTTCTTGTCCAGATTTTCTTCCTTGCTCAGTACGCGCCGCTCATAGCGCTGAAGCTCAGCTCTTCTTTCCTTTGTTTCTTTTTCAAGCTCATTCTTAGTCTTCAGTGACTCTTCCTTCGCCTCAAGGAGAGCTTCTCGCTTCTTTGTCTCTGCAACCTTTAATGCTTCATCTATTATTTCCCTTGATCGTTCTTCTGCACTGCCAATTTTAGCCTCATATGTCTTCTGGCGGTAGTTGACAGCCACAAACCAAGTAATAACAGCAACAATAACAGCCGTAATCAACGGAATTATTACTTGTGGCACAGGAGCACCTCCTTATTTAGTTTTCATTGTACATATCGATACAACACTACAATTTTAAACTGTTTTATACACTATGTCAAGTATAATAGGAAGTGTTTGCTCTTTTTCGTAACTATCTCACAAAGGGGCAGACTGTTTTCTGCCCTTCTGTTTCTTTATTCACAGGACAAAAAGATAAACTGCAGTCATTTCTGCTCTCTCAGCTCTGCAATCACTCTGCGCACAGCTTCACAGGAAAAACCCCTGCGTATCAGATATGCCGCCTGCCTGGATATTTCTCTGGAATCGGCGTTTTCCGGATTAAACCGGCGCTTTGCAAGGAGCTTTCGCACCTGTTCCTCCTCGTCTACGGGATACTCCTCCAGCAGGCGGCTGACACAGTCCCGGCTGAGCCCCTTGCTCTTAAGGACTGAGGCCAGCTCAGCCCGGCTTTTCCTAGTTCCGTTCAGCTCAATAAAGTTTCTGGCATACTCCTCATCATCAATATATCTGTATTTTTTCAGAAGCTCTATAGTATGCTCCACCGCCGGCTCAGGATAATGGCCGTCCCGCAGCTTTCTGCGAAGCTCCTCCTCTGTCCGGGCTGAACATTTCAGCCAGTAGACGGCCCTTTCTCTAGCCCTCCTGAATACAATTTCATGCAGAATCGCTTCATACTGCTCACAGGAAAGTTCTCCGCCCTCTTCTATACGGCAATGTCTGAGTTCTCCGTTATACAGGGCAAAAGCAAACTCTCCATCCAGAAAAACCCTGCTTCTGCGCCTGTCTATAGGTTCTATCTTGTCAATCTTCATCCTCTTTCACATTCTCAGTATGAATGGTACCTCGGGAGCAGGCAGACGGTTTCCCGGCCCCTCCTGCCCTTCATCTGCCTCCCGGCCTACTCCAGCTCATCTCCCAGATCAGGCATGGCCAGCTTTGGCTCCTGAGCCCCGGCCTCCTGCTCCGCTGAGTTCTCATCGGCAGCAGCCCCGTCCAGACCGTACTTGGCTCTCACTTTGGCCTCTATCTCCTGGCACAGTTCCTGGTTTGCCTGAAGGAAATTCTTGGCATTCTCACGTCCCTGTCCAATCTTGCTTCCATTGTAAGCATACCAGGCTCCGCTCTTCTCCACAATATTCTCCTTGGCCGCCAGATCCAGGATATCTCCCTCCTTGGAAATTCCCTTTCCGAACATGATGTCGAATTCTGCCTCCTTGAACGGAGGAGCGATCTTGTTTTTTACCACCTTGATACGAACGCGGTTTCCTACCATCTCCCCGCCCTGTTTGAGCGTTTCGATTCTCCTCACATCCATGCGGACAGATGCGTAAAACTTCAGCGCCCGTCCTCCTGTGGTGGTTTCCGGATTTCCGAACATAACGCCCACCTTCTCACGGAGCTGATTGATAAAGATCACAATACAGTTGGATTTACTGATAATGGCAGTCAGCTTTCTCAGCGCCTGGGACATAAGCCTGGCCTGGAGTCCCACATGGGAGTCTCCCATCTCCCCGTCAATTTCCGCCTTCGGAACGAGAGCTGCAACAGAGTCCACAATAACAATATCGACGGCCCCTGAGCGCACCATGGTTTCCGTGATCTCAAGAGCCTGCTCGCCGTTGTCCGGCTGTGAAATATAGAGGTTATCTATATCAACGCCGATATTCTTCGCATAGACCGGATCCAGCGCATGCTCCGCATCGATAAAGCCGGCGATTCCTCCTCTCTTCTGAACCTCGGCAACCATATGGAGGGCTACTGTCGTCTTACCGCTGGACTCAGGTCCGTATACCTCAATAATTCTTCCTCTGGGGACACCTCCAAGGCCCAGGGCAATATCAAGGCTCAGGGAGCCGGTGGGGACTGTCTCGATATTCATATTGGCCCCTGAATCGCCCAGCTTCATAACGGAGCCCTTTCCGTATGCCTTCTCTATCTGCGTCAGCGCGGCGTCGAGCGCCTTCAGTTTTTCATCTCTATCCATGTTCTCCTCCATATCTCCAAAATACGAACAAATGTTCTGTTTTCGCTATACCTATCATATTATAGGCAAACTGAAATGTCAACTGTTATTTTAAGAATTTCCCTGGGTTCCGCCGGAGCCGGGTATCTTCCTCTCTTCTGAATCCTCTCTTCCCTCCTTTCCGGCCTCTTCTGCCTGCAGCAGCCGTTTCTTTCCGTATCTCTGCTCTCATTGCAGTTTTCATATTCCTGACCTGTCATGCCCGAAAAAACATACGTAAAACTGAATCTGGAAATCAGCCGGAATTCGGCCCATTGATGGTTGAAATAGAACTGTGGACAGCCGGAACCGGCTGGCGAAAGAAACCTCTGGCTTCTGCTCTGAAGAAACTCTATCTCTCCGAGGGATGCGCACTCGCGGTATAGGTGTTTTGGCTTCCTTCGGGCGCCCCCGCTCGGCGCAGGTATAATGACTGCTTTTCAGTCATTATACCATATCCTCCGGATATGGCAGCCTCCGGCGGATTTCAGCGCCCGGTTTTCAGCAGTGAATGCTGAAACCGGCATGCGCAGGTATAATGACTGCTTTTCAGTCATTATACCATGCAGAGCTGTTTGCTGTCCATATGAAAACCTGCTTTTTATGTTTCTGCAGTTGAAATTCCTGCATCTCTGTATTGCCAAAACGCCTGCAGATTGTAGCAGGGTTTTAACAAATCTTTACCTTTGTTTTGTTGACATTCCCTGATGTTCTATATATAATCGTTATGATTATCTGGATTTGCAGATACAATTTCATTGTCTGAACGCTCAGAGAATTTGACGTATCGGACACATACTGACTATAATTAATGAATGCTAAGGAGTTCCGGCAATGTTAAGCAATAAGGTTTGGGCGCTGACCCCGGCTAAAATCATTTTGGGCGGATTCTTTCTGATTATCCTGTTCGGCGGTATTTTGCTGTCGCTTCCGATTTCATCGAAGAGCGGGGAGATGACACCCTTTATTGACGCTGTTTTTACAGCCACATCTGCGACCTGCGTGACAGGGCTCGTCGTCCACGATACTTCCACCTACTGGTCTGTATTCGGGCAGGCTGTAATCATACTGCTGATTCAAATCGGGGGAATGGGAGTTGTGACACTGGCTGTTGCCATCACCATCCTGTCGGGAAGAAAAATTGGCCTGAAGCAGCGATTTGTCATGCAGGAGTCTATTTCAGCTCCCCAGGTAGGCGGTATTGTCAGGATGACTCGTTTCATAGTCAAGTGCACCATCCTTTTTGAACTTCTGGGTGCTCTTGTGATGGCATTCCAGTTCTGTCCCCAGTTTGGCATTGTCAAGGGCATCTGGTCCTCCGTCTTCCACTCCATAT
>JAHZAR010000014.1:8653-11439 GCA_019423835.1 Clostridiales bacterium
GCTTTGATCTGATGGGAGGAACTTCAGGGCCTTACTCCTCCCTGACCAGCTACCGGGCAAATCCTTTTATTACCATTCCGGTCATGGTCCTGATTGTCATAGGCGGCATCGGTTTCTTCGTCTGGGATGATATTTACAAACACAGGCAGTCCCATAAGTTCTACAGGCTTCAGACCAAGATCGTTCTCACTACTACATTTTTGCTGATTCTGATTCCTGCAGTTCTCTTTTTCCTGTTTGAGTTCACACCCCAGCGGTGGGAGGGCTACACACTGGCCGATCGGATTTATTCCGCGTTTTTCCAGTCGGTAACGCCCAGAACGGCCGGTTTCAATACCGTTCCTCTGGATCAGCTCTCCACACAGAGCCAGCTCGCGACAATTATGCTGATGATCATCGGCGGTTCTCCGGGATCCACTGCAGGAGGTATCAAAACGACTACCTTCGCTGTGTCGGTACTGTGCATCCTCTCCGTATTCCAGAACCAGGAGGATATCCACTGCTATAAGCGCAGAATCCCCTATGAGATACTGAGAAATGCAATTGCGATTCTGGTTCTCTATCTGTTTCTGTTTCTGTCAGCCAGCTTTCTGATTACCTGGGCTGACGGGGTTTCCATGATGGAGTCATCCTTTGAGGCAGCCTCCGCTATTGCAACTGTCGGACTCTCCCTCGGAATCACAGAGGATCTTGGGATTTTTTCTAAAACTGTACTGATCCTGCTGATGTATTTTGGCCGCGTGGGCGGCCTCACCATGCTGTACGCTCTTACCAATCACAGGAAATTTCCAGTCCATCTGCCCCAGGAGCGGATCACTGTGGGCTGACAGACAGAGGATAAATGGAGGGTTATCATATGAAGTCTATTTTATTAATCGGTCTCGGCCGCTTCGGCGCCACGATGGCAATGAAGCTCTATGAACTTAAACATGAGGTAATGGCCATCGACATCTCTGAGGAGCGCATCAATGCCATCCTCCCCTATGTCACCAGCGCACAGATTGGTGACTGCACCAATGAACAGTATATGGCCTCAATCGGAGTCAGAAACTTTGATCTCTGTGTGGTCGCTATCGGAGACAATTTCCAGAGTTCCCTGGAAACTACAGCTCTTCTGAAGGATCTGGGCGCCAAATTTGTCCTTTCCCGGGCCAACCGCGATATCCACGCAAAATTTCTCCTCAGAAACGGTGCCGATCAGGTTGTCTATCCGGAAAAGGAAATGGCTATCCGCTCTGCTGTCCGCTACAGTACGGACAATATCTTCGATTATATTGAGCTGACGCCGGATCACTCAATCTATGAAGTTCCTGTACCGGAATCCTGGGTTGGAAAAAGCATTGTCCAGATGAACGTCCGCAACAAATACAGCATTTCTATCCTGGCTGTCAAATTTGGCGAGACTCTCCATCCTCTTCCCGGAGCCGCCTACATATTTCAGGGTCCGGAAACCCTCGTCATCATGGGAGCCAACACGGACATCAAAAAATTCCTCTCCCTTGGGAAATAAACAGGCAGGAGGGAACTTCCCTAAATGGGAAATTCCCTCCTGCCCGTTTTTTTCCCCCTCTTCCCCTTCCTCCCGAGGTCAGAAGGCAATACGCTTCCCCGTCTCTAAAATCATACATTTCTCCCTCAGACGTTCCTTCATTCTCCCGATCGCATAGATTCCCGTACAGTGGACAGGCATCAGACAGGAAATCCCCATTGTGTCCAAAGCCTCAATGGTTCTTTCAATCCGCTCCCCGTCCGCTCCGCCCAGGTGCATCCCCGCCAGAACGCTGCAGATGGTGCGCCCGGGAAACGAGCTCTGAACAAAGCTCAGGCAGTTGATAATCCCCGCATGGCAGCAGCCCGCAAATACGCAAAGCCCCTGCTCTGTGTCAATGACAAGAAGCTGCTCATCCTCCATGTAGTCAGGCCGCTTCTCACCGCCCTCGTCAATGAAGAAAACCTCAGGCCTTTTTTCAAACGGGACCGTATAGGGCACATTGCCCAGAACCCACACTCCCGGCGCAATCTCCTGTCTGTCCTCTGTCAGAACCTCCATTCCTCGCAGCAGCTCTCTTTTCCACGGAATCCCGATGATCCGGTACGTCTTTTTGTCCTCATTGACAGCCTGCTTATTTAAAAAAGCATTTTTTCTCACATAAACCGGACAGTGAGGCAGTGCTTCCCCAAAAAACTCCAGCCCTCCGCAGTGATCAAAATGGCCGTGGCTCAGTATGATCCCGTCCAGCTGTGTGAGATCCTCTCCCAGCTTTGCAGCGTTGTGGAGGAATACGCCTGTCTGCCCTGTGTCAAACAGAAACCGTTTCCCGTCATGCTCAATCAGGAGCGAAAGCCCATGTTCTGCCAGAAAGCCTCTCTTTCCGGCTGTGTTCTCATTTAATACTGATATTCTCATCCTCTTCCTCCTTCGTTCCGTCCGATTCGCCCAATCGTTTCCGGTTACTCCACAAGTCTCTCCACATCGAGAAGCCCCCACCCCTGCTGGTTTCTCGGAAGCCCCAGATCCACCGCCCGCTCTCTGAGCCTGAGCTTCACATCCAGGTTTGTCATTTCAGGATACTTTTCCAGAAGAAGGGCAACTGCTCCCGATACAAGGGGTGTGGACATGGAAGTTCCGCTTTTTCTGGTATACGTACCGCTTCGGTTGGCACAGCTCACAATGTTGGAGCCGGGCGCCACTATATCCGGCTTCAGAATGCAGGCATTTGTGGGGCCGCGTCCGGAATAGTCAATCATCCTGTTCCCCGCCACGTCCACCTCCTTGTAATCGTCTG
>JAHZAR010000014.1:11449-35102 GCA_019423835.1 Clostridiales bacterium
GTCTGAGCAGCCCACAGTTATCACTTTCCGGCTGCTTCCGGGCGTTGTGATGGTGCGCTGCCCGGGGCCATTGTTTCCGGCAGCCACCACCACCACCAGCCCGGCATCCCAGGCGGCATCCACTCCCTTTACCAGGGCAGATTCCTCGCTCATTCCCCGGCGGCTGAAGGAGCCCACCGATATGTTGACAATTCTGATATTATATTCCTCCCGGTGATCCCGGATCCATTTCAGCCCTGCCAGAACATCGGAGGCATATCCATTGCCCCGGTGATCCAGCACCTTCAGACTGATGAGACTGCACCCCGGGGCAACTCCGTGGTATCTGCCGCCCGAATCGATCCCGGCGCCTCCGATGATCCCGGCTATATGCGTTCCATGTCCATTGTCATCATATGGTTCCTTTCTGCGCTTTACCATGTCCACAAACGCTGCCAATCTATCCTCAAAATCCCGATGCAGGAAAATTCCCGTGTCCAGGATCGCGACTCCTACTCCATTTCCTGTCAGGCCAAGCCGATATGCTCCATCGCAGTTGATCCATTTCTTTGCCTGATCCATCCTGTTTTCCTTTCAGTGCTTTTTCTATTAGATTATTCAAAGGACAGAACCGGGGGCAATAAAATCTCAAAAGGAACTGCCCCGCCTCACATTTCCTTTCAAAAAACAGCTGTTATATGCTATAATGGCCGCAAGGCGGACATTATAGCTGTGCATGCCCCTTACAGCATACGCTGCTGAAATCCCGGCGCTGAATTCCGCCTGAACACAAAGGAGAACCTGACATGGATACTTCAAAATTTTTTTTCCTTGCCGCTGCGGCAGCCGCAGTTCTTCTGGCTGTCTTATTCTTTCTCGCCAGCCGAAGGCGCTCTCCCTATGAGGCCAAACCCATTCTCACTAAAAGAGAGTACTCGTTTTACCGGATTTTAAAGCGCGAGGCAGATGCCCGTAAGCTCCTAATCTGCCCGAAGGTTGGCCTGAAGGATCTCATGGATGTGACCAATCGCCGCCATTTTTTCCGGTATTTCGGCAAAATTTCTCAAAAGCATGTGGATTTCGTCATCTGTGACAGAAATCTGAATGTCCTGTTTGCGGTGGAACTGGATGATCGGAGCCATGATACAGAAGATGCCAGAAGACGCGACCGCTTTAAGGACAATGCCTTCCGGGCGGCTAAAATTCCTCTGAAGCGTATCCGATACTTCAATGAAGAAACGGTTCGGGATCTGTTCCGTTAAGTCTGTCCGGAACTCTTCCCGGGCTGTTTTCTAGAATTTCATCAGATTCAGCCCGATTGTATCGCTCATCTCCCTCTCCACAGTTCCATCTGCCACGGTCAGAAACAGTTCTGCCGTCGCGCTGACCACCGCACGCTTCAGATGTCCGCCTCTGGCCATACCGTCACGGCCGGCCACAGTAATATGCAGATGCTCGTAAGGCTTTTTCTCCTTTTCCGTGATATTTCCGGTCAGAGCAGTCATTTCCATGTCGCCTGTCCAGGTATGCGAGATGAACTCCTTCTTCTCCGTGTCGAACAGACCTGCCGTTACCTCTCCCACCGCTCCAATTCCCGTCACCTGAGCCACCTTGATATCCTTCCAGGCGCAGAGCTTTAAAAGACTGTGCACAATCTCCTCCCCCTTATCCAGACGCACTACATACTTATCTCCAAATTTTCTGTATTCCATCGAACTCCCTTCCTTTCTTTCACACCTCAACACACCCGTTTTGCCTCCTCTCTGTGCCGCAAGCCCTAAGACGGAGGAAAGCTGTAGGAAATCACTCCGGGAGCTGCTCCTCCCCGAAACTGTATCAGCTCGCTCACTGTCACCAGCTGGAAGCCCTGCCCGGTCAGAGCAGGAGCAATGCGCTCCACAGCCTGGGCGGTAGATGGATACAGTTCATGCATCAGCACAATATCTCCATCCTTCACTTTGCCGATTACAGCTGCCGCTGTCTGATCTGCATTTCTTGTAGCCCAGTCCCTTGTATCAATGTTCCACAGGATGATTGGCTGGTGAATATTGGCCAGCACAGATGCATTGTAGCTTCCGCCCGGCAGACGCATCAGGGCGGGCGGCGCGCCAGTGATCGAGGCCACTGCCTGATTGCAGCCTTCCACCTCAGTTCTTATCTGCTCAGGTCCCAGCTTCTGCAGGTATTTATGGCTGTAGCTGTGATTTGCTATCTCATGGCCGGACGCCTGCATCCGGCGCAGTTCCTCCTGGTAGGAGTTCACACGGTTTCCTACCACAAAAAAGGTGGCTCTTCCATTATACTTTTCCATGCAGTCCATGATCCTGTTTCCCACCGGGGCATACGGACCATCATCAAAGGTGAGCGCAACCATGGGCCTGGTCGGATCCAGCAGACGGCCATTACTCATCACCATCCCATCCGCCTGGCCGGCTGTTTCTCCCTGAGCTGTTTCTCCCTGGGCTGTATCTCCTTCCTGGCTGCTTCCTTCTGTCTGGGATCCGTTTTCTGGCTGGCTGCCTTCTGCGGACTGTTCACTTTCCATCCCTGGCCCCATCGGCTGAGCCTGCTCTTCTGAGTTCTCCGCTATCTCCGTGTCAGAGGCCGGCCCTGACACTTCTGCCGCAAGGGAGGCTGTACCTCCCCATGTATACAGGGCTGCCGCACAGAGCATGGCAGCCAGAAATTTTCCTGTTCTGTAATTAATCCTCATATTTTCTTCCTCTCTATCCTGCTGAGTCTGAAAAGCATTTCCTGCCGTACAGCCATTATACCTAATTTTAAAAAAAACACCAACCCCTTTATCACAAAACCCCTGTATTTTTATAAGTATTTTTAATAAAATAATCCTATTGTCCATTTTACCTAATATATGCTAAGATAGAGTTGTCTTTTGCGCTGTATGGCGTCAGAAAAAACAACTGAATTACACAGATTGAAAGGAAGGAAAAAATGGGCGGATTTTTTGGTGTAACCTCAAAAACAAACTGCACTTTGGATTTATTCTTCGGAGTAGACTATCATTCTCATCTTGGAACCCGACGCGGCGGAATGGCCGTTTACGGGCCTGACGGCTTCAACCGTTCCATTCACAATATCGAAAATTCCCCGTTCCGAACGAAATTTGAGCGAGATGTGGACGAGCTGACGGGAAATATGGGCATTGGCTGTATTTCCGATATGGAGCCGCAGCCGCTTTTAATTCAGTCCCACCTGGGCAGCTATGCCATTACCACAGTGGGAAAAATAGCAAATGAGCAGGAGCTGATCGAGGAATCCTATGAAAAAGGCCATATTCATTTTCTTGAGATGAGCGGAGGAAAGATCAATGCCACCGAGCTGGTCGCTGCCATCATCAACCAGAAGGATTCCATTGTAGACGGCCTTCTGTACGCGCAGGAAAGGATTCAGGGTTCCATGACAATCCTGCTTCTAACCCCGGAAGGCATCTACGTTTCCAGAGACAGACTTGGCAGAACTCCGGCCATGATTGGAAAAAAGGAAGGCGCTTTCTGCGTATCCTTCGAGAGCTTTGCCTACATTAACCTCGGCTACAGGGATTACCATGAATTAGGTCCCGGCGAGATTGTATTTATGACTCCTGAGGGAATCGAGACGCTGAGTGCACCGCGGGAGGAGATGAAAATCTGTTCCTTCCTCTGGGTTTACTACGGCTATCCCACCTCTACCTATGAGGGAGTCAATGTGGAGGCCATGCGCTATAACTGCGGAAAAATGCTTGCCAGACGCGATCACTCCAAATCTGATCTGGTTGCAGGCATTCCAGACTCCGGTATCGCACATGCCATCGGCTATGCCAATGAATCCGGCATCCCATTTGCCCGTCCTTTCATTAAATATACGCCAACCTGGCCCCGTTCCTTCATGCCTACAAGCCAGAACCAGAGAAATCTGATCGCCCGCATGAAGCTGATTCCTGTGGACGCCCTGATCCGCGGCAAGAGTCTTCTTCTCATTGACGACTCCATCGTCCGCGGTACACAGCTGGGCGAGACCACAGAGTTTCTCTACCAGAGCGGTGCCAAGGAGGTACATATCCGCCCCGCCTGCCCTCCGCTCCTGTTTGGCTGCAAATACCTGAATTTTTCCCGCTCCAACTCAGAGCTGGATTTAATCACCCGCCGGATCATCCGGGAACGGGAGGGAGACGATGTCTCCGAGGAAACACTGGCAGATTACGCTAACCCAGACAGTGAAAACTACAAGACCATGGTAGAGGAAATCCGAAAGAAATTAAACTTTACCACGCTCCAGTTCCACCGCCTCGACGATCTGGTGGAATCCATCGGCATTTCCCCATGTAAGCTCTGTACTTACTGCTGGAACGGCAAGGAATAGGAGGCAGGAGGAGAAACCTCTGCCCCAGATTTTCAAAAAGAAAAGTGGCGCATCCAGACAGCTGTCTGGATGCGCCACTTTTCTTTTTTCACCGATGGCCGACGCGCCATTTCACATGAAAGCTATGCTTCTCTTCCCTCAAACAGAGGACTTTTTTCCCGTTCGCCCACCAGCCAGAGCTCGTGAAGCGCGCGGGTGACTGCCACATACAAAAGCTTGGCGTCCTTTTTGTTTACGCCATAATGCTCCTCATCAGGCCTCCAGAGAATTACTGCATCAAATTCCAGTCCCTTTGTCAGGGTTACAGGGAGCACCATAACTCCGTTTTTAAACTCTCCCGGTTCAGTCTTTTCGAGTCCCAGCAGCATTCTCACCTCTTCTGCCTCCTCCTCACACCGGCAGATAACGGCAATGGTTTCATAGCCGCGGCTCCTTACCTCCTCCACCGCCTCCCGCAGTACCTTTTCAGGCTCCTGATATGCCGTTCTGTCCTCTACCGGTCGGCCGTGCCGGATCACCGGCTGAATTTTATAGGCGCCCTGGGACGCATGCTCCAGAACCAGTCCGGCCTGGCGGGAAATCTCTATGGTATTCCGGTAGCTCTTGGCCAGCAGGTAAAAGCTGTCATTCTCCTTCTCAAACATAGCCTCCTTAAGCCCCTCCCAGTCGTTCATCCCCGTCTCATAGCGGATATTCTGGGAGACATCCCCCATAACGGTGAAATAGCAGCCCGGCAGCAGGCGGCGGATTACATAGTATACCGTCTCTCCAAAATCCTGAGCCTCGTCAATGATAATCTGGCTGAACTCGTCCGTCTCCTTTTTTGCCAGAATCCGTTTCCCTATCAGAGCAATGGCAGCTGCATCATACAGATCAAAACGCCCTTTTTTCACAGCTTCCGGCGTTTCCTCTGAGATGCCGGCAGATCCTTCCTCCGCAAGCAGGCCGAGAAATTCCAGGTAGAGCTGTGTTTCCGTCCATTTATATCTGGATGAGTCAAAGTATTTCTTATATTCTGCCAGCTTTTCCTTCCTGAACTGCTCATCCCTTCCCGTACAGAGGAAGCGGATTCTTGACGCAATCCTGGTATTTAAGAGCTTTTCCAGCTGGTAAAGGGAGAGGCCCTTATTTCTTTCTGCCGTTTCCCTCAGGTTTTCCTCCGTAAATACCATGCCCAGCGTCTGATCCCTGATGTCCCCAAGGTTCAGAGAACGCTCCCTCCATGCATCCAGAAACTGATCCAGCTTCCTTATAAAGGACAGGTGGCTTTTAGCCGGAGCATCCTCCCTGTCTTCTGTCAGACTGTATTTCTTTTTCCACGCTTTTCCCATCAGATAGGGGATAAACACATCCATTCTCATCTGGCGCACATGGTTTACGTCCAGCTCCGGAAGACCGCTGTTTATGTAGTTGAGCAGCATATCACTGCTTCCGACAATACAGAACTCCGACGGCTTGTATTCCCTGTCATAGTTGTAGAGCAGATAGGAGATGCGGTGAAGGGCAACTGTAGTTTTTCCGCTTCCCGCAACTCCCTGGACAATGATATTTTTATAGGGTATATCCCTGATAATCTCATTCTGCTCTCTCTGAATAGTCGCAATAATATCGCCCAGCACAGCTTCCTTATTCTGAGAGAGATATTTAACAAGAAGCTCGTCATTGGCGGCCACATCGTCATCGTAAAATCCCAGAAGCGTATCTTTGTCTATATCATAGGTCCTCTTCCTGTCCAGACAGATTTCCACAGAACCGCTTCCCGGAACATCATAGCTGCCCTCTCCCAGCTCATTTTCATAGTAGACATTTGCAGCCGGAGCGCGCCAGTCCACAATCACCACATCTGTCTGATTCTTTGTAATGCCGTTTTTTCCAATATAACAGGTCTCATGGGCGCCAAAGGTCCTGTCCTCATAGTCAATACGCCCAAAGTAGGCTTTTTTCAGCGCGGCTCTGTTTTTTCTGAGTGCATTCTGGGTGTGTTCCAGAATATTGCGCCCGGCAACCAGAAGGCCGTAGGAATCACCTTCCCCCTTTTTCACCGACTGGTACAGTTCTGTCACCTCGCGCTGGTAATCCCTCTCTTTCTTTGTATAGAGAGAAATATTTTCCTCAATCACTGACAGGCAGTGTTTCAGATGCTGCTTCTCTCCATCTTCGTCCAGGGGAGCCTTCCATTTTGTTCCACTTACATGCTGTCCGTCTCTTTCCTTCACCGAATAATCCCTCACTTTTCCTAAATTTTTTTGTTTCCTGCAAAGAAATCCAGAGCAGGCGCCGTCTTCCCGGTACCTTCCAGTTTCAGGGCACGTATAGTTATATCAGAAACGAAAGAAAAAATACAGAGCCATTTTCTGTTTTTGACATGTTTCAGAACACAGGCAGGGTTTTCTCTGCCTGTTCAGAGCCTGTAAACAGCTACAGGCGCCTTTCCTTTTCCAGAACCATCATATACCGGTTGTATGCATCCTTCATGCAGGCAATCAGCGGTTTCTGGGTCATGGCAAAATAGCGGCTCCTGATCTCTCCCTCCAGCAGCTCCAGATCTGTCCTGAGGCTCTTTCCAATGAACAGCTCTGCCACAAAATCACTGGTCACGCTGAGAATGGTGTTGCACTCTACATTCAGGATTTTTCCGCTCTCCTTTTCCAGCACCAGACTGATATAAAATTCCCCGTGGAGGCTGTAAATGGCATCCTCTCTGCTGGGCTTAGCCTGGCCCACCACTAATATTGTACCTTTTCCGTATTGCATAGCCTTGTTCTCCCTGTCATTTTTCTGAAAAGCCAGTCTGCCGGAACGCATTCTCCTTCTGAGTCAGACGCTCTGTTTAGGCATCTTTTCGCCTTCCATTGTTACTATTATAAGCAGGCAGTTTTCTTCCTTCAAGCAAAATTTATGAATCACCTGCGTTTTTGTTGCAGCCCTGTCTTTTGTCTTGACAGAGGAAAAAAAACGCGTTAAGATAGGGATGAAAAAGCATACGGATTCTTTTATTTATCGGGACTCCTGCCCGGATGTTCCCATCGTAAATAAGAGCCATGAATCTGAACAGGAGGAGTGGCTTTTTTTATTTGTTCCAACCGGCCTGAACCCGGAAACAGGTAAAAAGCCCTCATAATGGGAGGATTTCATATGAATTTTTTTGACAAACTGGATGCAGTGATGAAGCAGGATTTTGGCGGACGCGGCCTGTTGGGTTCTCTTCCCCCATCCTCATTATCACTGGCATCCAAGGAACTTTGCTGTGCAGAGCGTGCTCTGATTCTTACGGGCTTTCCTGTACTCTGCCCTGACGGCTCCGTGATCGGGGAGACGGACGGTCCTCTGGGATCCGCCGATCTGGCTTTTGCTCTGAAGGCAAACGGATGCCAGGTCACTGTGGCAACGGATGCACACTCGTCTGAATTAGTTAAGGCAGCTCTCTCCGTGCGGTGCCCAGATGTACCTGTCACCGTACTTCCGGCAGAGGGAACCCGCGCCTTTTCCGAGCAGCTTCTCGATACCCTCCGCCCTACTCATGTGATCACGCTGGAACGGCCTGGAAAAGCCGCAGACGGCCATTATCACAATATGCGCGGTGAGATCATCGACTTCATGACAGCCGACGCCGATTGTTTTCTGGAGCTGGCTGCCCGGAGAAATATCCGCACCCTCTCCATCGGCGACGGCGGAAATGAGATGGGAATGGGTGCTTTCCAAAAAGAAATTGAGTCCTTTGTTCCCTGCGGAAAAATCATCTGCGCTGCCGCTTCTGCCGACTGCGTGCTGGCCGGAGGCGTGTCTAACTGGTGGGGAATCGGCGCAGCAGCACTGCTTTCCATGGAAACAGGAACCTTCCTTCTTCCCAGCGAGGCGCAGGAGACAGAAATGCTTCGCCGCGTTATAGCAGCCGGCGGCGTAGACGGCACCACAAAGCTCAGAGAGATGACAGTCGACCATCTTCCGCTCTCTGTCCATCTTGAAATTCTCAGGGATGTTTCAATCCTGGTAAAAAAGGCCCAGAAGGAGCAGGCGGCGTAAGCCAGAGCCTGCTCCTTCACGGTTTTTCCTCCCTTCACTCTGTCTTTACTTCTCCCATGCTTTCAGGTATAATTAGGAGCGTCAAATGAATTGGATATCTTCGATATGTCATTTTGATATAAGAATTGTGCAGATAAGGAGAAGTCATGGAGATCAACTACGATTATTACCGTATTTTCTATTATGTCGCAAAGTACAAGAGCTTTACCCAGGCCGCCAATATTCTGATGAACAACCAGCCCAATATTACACGTTCCATGAACAATCTGGAGAATCAGCTCGGCTGCCGCCTGTTTATCCGCTCCAACCGGGGAGTTTCTCTGACGCCGGAAGGAGAGCGTCTGTTCCACCATGTTTCCATCGCCTACAAGCAGCTTCAGATGGCAGAAGTGGAGCTGGGCCGCGGAAAGGGCATACAGGATGGAACTGTGAGTATCGGCGCCAGTGAAGCGGCCCTCCATGAGCTTCTGCTGTCGAGGCTCAGCGAATTTCACACCCTGTTTCCAAGAGTACGCATCCGGATAACAAACTTTTCCACACCTCAGGCTGTCTCTGCTCTCAAAAAAGGATTGGTAGATTTTGCAGTTGTCACCTCTCCTTCCGAAACGTCCCCCCCTCTTCGCGAAACTCCGCTGAAGCAGTTTCGTGAAATTCTCGTGGGAGGCAGCAGCTATGCGTTTTTGTCCGGCAGCAGCCGGCACCTGGCCGAGCTGACTGATTACCCCCTTATCTGCCTCGGAAAAGCCACCAGAACATATGAATTTTACCATACATTTTACCAGAGCCTCGGCCTTACGCTTCTTCCGGACATAGAAGCTGCTACCGCCGACCAGCTTCTCCCCCTGATCCGCAATAACATGGGAATCGGCTTTGTCTCAGAAAACCTTGCCAGGGAAGACCTGGAAAGCAGGAAGGTATTTCAAATTCCTCTTGCTGAAAAAATTCCCCTGCGTTCCATCTGCTTCGTGGAGGATACCAGCCGTTCCCTAAACCCGTGTGCCTGCCAGCTGGCCAAGCTGCTCTGCAGGGAGGACTAAAAAACGTACACATTCTCCAGAAGCTCTGTATAGGTAAAATAAAGAACTGGTACGCCAGGTACAGCTGCAAAACAACAAATTCCATACGGGCGGATGGCACCCATAGCGGAGCATTCTTTGCTCTGCAGGAATTAACATTTTTATGCTTTAACGCAGCAGGCTTTTTCCTGCAGATCAGAAAAGGCTGCCGCCGATGCCCCGGATGGATCGTATAACCGGAATAATCTTCCGAAACGATTCCTGCCGGATTTTGCATCCTGCAGCAGCCTTCTTCAGCTTGTCCTGCTGTCTCTTATTTTCCGCCCGATATCGGGTTCACTGCTCTATATTCTGCTGCTCCCTTCTCTTCCCTATCGGAATCGGCAGGTCCAGTGCCCTCTATTAAGCTCTTGGGCCGGCATTCTTGATCTCTTCCGGCATATTCGGATACTTCTTATCGAAGTTATCCTTGAACATCTTAGCCAGCTTGGCAGCAGCCTCATCGTAAGCTGCCTTATCAGCCCATGTATCTCTCGGATTCATAATCTCTGCCGGGGCACCTGGGCAGGACTGCGGCACGTCTACATTAAATACATCATCATGTCTGTACTCAGCCTTCTCCAGCTCCCCGTTTAATGCTGCCGTTACCATGGCTCTCGTGTAGGACAGCTTCATTCTGCTTCCCACTCCGTAAGGACCGCCTGTCCAGCCTGTATTTACAAGGTAAACCTTTGTGTTGTACTTTTTAATTCTCTCACCTAACATCTCTGCATATACAGACGGATCAAGAGGCATGAACGGCTCACCGAACAGTGTACTGAATGTAGGCTGCGGCTCCTTGATTCCGCGCTCTGTACCGGCTAACTTGGATGTGAAACCTGTCACAAAGTGATACATTGCAGCATTCTCGTCCAGTCTGGAGATTGGCGGAAGCACACCGAATGCATCAGCTGTCAGGAAGATAACTACTTTCGGAATTCCTCCCTCTCCCGGAATCTGAGCATTGTCAATGTAGGTAATCGGATAGCCCACACGGGTATTCTCCGTGATAGAGTCATCATCGTAATCGGGTTTTCTTGTTTCCGGATCCAGAACTACGTTCTCCACCTCGCTTCCAAAACGGATGGCATTGTAAATTTCCGGCTCATTCTTCGGATCCAGATTAATACACTTTGCATAGCAGCCGCCCTCAAAATTAAATACGCCGTTGTCAGACCAGCCATGCTCATCATCACCGATCAGCTTTCTTCCGGGATCTGCGGAGAGGGTTGTCTTTCCTGTTCCGGAGAGGCCGAAGAATACAGCTGTCTCATGTGTTTCAGGATCCATGTTGGCAGAGCAGTGCATCGGAAGTACATTGTCCTCAACCGGCATCAGATAGTTCATTACGGAGAATACGGATTTCTTGATCTCTCCGGAATACTTGGAACCGGCAATCAGGACCATCTTGTCCTGGAAGTTGACAATGATAGCTGCCTCGGAGTTTGTTCCGTCTACCGCCGGATCGCAGGTAAAGCCAGGAGCGGCAACGATGGTAAAATCAGATGCGCCATAGTTTTCCAGCTCCTCCGCTGTCGGTCTGATCAGTAACTGGTGAATGAACAGGTTCTGGCTTGCAAGCTCGTTGACAACCATAAACTTTCTTGTGTACTTCTTGTCAGCTCCTGCAAAGCCCTGGAATACATATAATTCCTTATCTGCCAGATATGCAAACATTTTATTTTTAATTGACTGGTAGGCATCCTCAGAGATCGCAACATTTACATCTCCCCAGGCAATCTTATCATGAACATCCTTTGTGTCCACGATGAATTTGTCTTTTGGTGAGCGTCCTGTATATTTGCCTGTAGTAACAGAAAGAGCACCTGTATCTGTTAACACACCTTCACCGCGGCGAAGAGCCTCCTCTACCAGACGGGCAGGGCTTAAGTTGTAGTGAACCTTGCCTGTGGTATTCTGAATTCCAATCATTTCTAAGCTATGGTTTTCTTTCATGAAATTGCCTCCTGTCGATTGTAATTTTTTACCTATACTTCATATATTACACTGATTATGAGACACCTGTAAAATATATTTTTTAGATGACTGACATATTAAATTGATATGGTAATAATGAAAGTACAGAATTTCAATCCACGCTCCCGCGAGGGGAGCGACTGATTGTTTCTGTGCAGCTTTCATGTATTTCAAATTTCAATCCACGCTCCCGCGAGGGGAGCGACTCAGCCTGCGAAACAATTTTAAGGGCTGGAATGCAATTTCAATCCACGCTCCCGCGAGGGGAGCGACAGCAAAACTGCACAAATACCTCGTGTGATTCTCAGCAGTCTGCACATTTTCCCATTTATGTTTTATTATTACACACCATTTTTTCCCTCTATCCTGTCCATTTTATAATTTTTTGTGCAGTTTTTTCGGTGCGAATCCCCTGAGAATTTTATGTGTAACTGGTATTCGCACTAGAAAATCAGTACAGAATCTGCGGGCGTCCCTCTCTCTACTCCAATATGATCTACCTTAGTCTTATAATTATTTCCCAGATAGTAAAAACGGAGGCTGTCTGTCTGCTTATCTACCAGCTCTTCCAGTTCACATTTCAGTTTTACACACTGGGCGCTGTCCAGAATACACTCAAATACGGAGTTCTGGACTCTCCTTCCGTAATTGACGCACTGTTTTGCCACTTTTCTCAGTCTTGCTTTTCCCTCCGGTGTTTCTGTGTTGACATCATAAGTGATTAATACAAGCATTCTCCCTCCCTGAGGCTTTCCCCGTTTTTCTCACTTTTTCATTCATACATTTCCATACTCGCTTTCTCATCGCCGTGTTTTCTGTTTTTCTCTCAGGTTCGCTTTCTCCTTCCTGTCCCATACTCTACTTCCATAAAAAAGGCGGATAACCATCCAAATCTCCTCTCAGATATCTGGCCAGAAGCAAAGCCTGGACGTAAGGGGCCATTCCCCATTCTATTTTTTCCTTAAGAAACGGATGTGTAAGTGTCTCCTTTTTCCTGTTCTGCCACTCCGTCAGCACAATCCGTTTTGTATCATCCGTCATAATAGCCGCTCCATTTTCTTTCTTCTTAAACCCTTTTCCGTTCACGAGCTTTTTATTGATCAGCGACAATACAAATCGATCCGCCAAAGCCGGCCTGAACTCCTCTATTATATCAAAGGACAGAGATGCCCTTCCCGGGCGATCCGTATGAAAATATCCCACATAGGGATCAAGACCCACGCACTCAAGAGCCGAAGAAACCATATTGGCAAGAAGCGTGTAGATAAAGGACAGCAGAGCATTGACATTATCCATAGGCGGCCTTTTGCTGCGCCCTTGAAAGAAAAACTCTTTTTTCTGCTGAAGGATCAGTTCATCAAATACACCGAAATACGCCGCTGCCGCCTCTCCCTCATAGCCTCTCAGTTCTTCCTTCGTCTGGCTCCTTTCTATGCATTTCAGACTCTCCTTTAAGTGCAGGGATCCTTCTTTCACCTTTTTTGCATCTATCTGCATTCCGTGATCTCTTATGGCTCTCTCCAGCACCCATCTGGCATTATGCACCTTTCCGATCATGCAGTTTTTCGCAATGGCAAGGCTCTCCTCTCCATTTCTGCTGCTCTCAAACTGCCTTTGACGCAGCAGTACATTGCCCTTAACTTTCCCGCTTACCCTTGCCAGAAATTTTCCCTGGGGTGTCAGATAACAAAGAGCGATTCCCCGCTCTGCGCACGCTCCCATAAGGGCAGGGCTTGTACCTCGGTATCCAAAGGAAATTACCGATTCGAGCGTATGAAGCGGAAGCCTGCCAGCCTCCTGTTCTCCTGCAAATACCACAATATTCTCACCGTCCAGAGCCAGATAGCTGTCCTCCGATGTGACATACAATGTATTTAAAAGTCTTTTCATCCTTCCTCCCCAACGGTCTGGCTGATATATGCCTTCACTGACTGTGTCTTTCCCAGCTTTGGCAGGCAAATGTCTTTCAGGGAGCAGCCATTGCAGCTTTTGCTCCATTTTACCTTCGGAGTGTAGCCGCGATTATAATACTGGTGCATTTCTTCAAACATCTCCTTCACTTCTGTTCGGAGCTCATCTGTAAACGCCACAGCCTCCCGCTTTCTTGTTTCCCCGTAAAAAATAGCCCCCTCAGCAATATTGGCAGAGAACATTTCTTCCAGGCACATGGCCTGAGCGGTAAGCTGAAGGCGATCCTCCTCTGTAATTTTCGGGCTTCCTTTCTTATATTCTACCGGATAAATCTCATAGAGATCTCTGTGCCCATGCAGTTTAACTCCATTCTCTGATTTTCTGAATTCCACTGTATCACACTCTCCGCTCACCCCCAACAGCCGGGAATGTACCGGAAGGGCCCTGCTGATCAGAACATTCCTTCGCCTTTCTGCCAGATAGGGATCATGGGTCTTCTTGTGCATCAGCTCTCCCGTCACAGTATGAACATTTTCCTCCCACTGCTTTTCTATATGGATGATTGCCCACTGTCTTCTGCAGAACCTGAAATGCTGAATTCCGGAAATCATCAGATAATCCTCTTCTCTGTATTCCATCGTTTAACTGCCTTCCCCTCTCCGCGGCAGAGGATATACTGCCATTTTCCTCTGCCGCCTCCTGTCTTGGAATATACGTACAATATATGTATAGCAGGCATGTATGAACCATACAGGCTGTTATCAGTCCCTCTGAAAAGTCTGTTAGATCTTGTCCATCACCTCAACGCTTTCCGGGATCTGCTCTCTGTGAATTGCTATCTCATAATCTGAATACTGCCTTGCAAATTCCACCCCATCCTTTCTCTTTACCTCGACAGCATCAAACAGCCTGTACGACGGGCAGTCTCCCAGCTCCCTGCTGTGTTTGAACACAATCAGCCTGCGGACGGCCATTTTCCCTCGTGCGGCGGAATGATCATGCTCAAACATATTGATAATCGCTTCCCATAAGAGTTCCAGGTCTTCCTCTGAAAATCCTGTCACCTTTCTTGCCAGATTTGCAGAAATAAATCCCTCTGCCCGGTACAGGCCATATGGGACAATATTCTTTCTTCCCATCTCCGTCTTTTTATTCAGCGCATCCTCCTCTGTGGTAATCGCCACTCTGGTTATGGTGAGCTCCTGACTCACAATCGGGTCAATACTTCTGGCAAAGCCAATCTGCACAGGTCCCCTCACCTGCCCGCAGTTTAATGACGCTTTCACAAAGGTTGTCATAACTGCTCCGAAGGTCCGAATGTCAAAAAAATTCCGGCACATAAAATCTCTGATTTTTCTGTCCGCTTCCGGATCATTTTTCTTTAATTCCTTAAGCCCCTTTTCGCTCAAATCTTCGACTCCGATATAGGATAATGCCTTCTTGTCACTTGTGTTGAGAGGCACGTCTTCTCTGATATAAATTCCGTATCCTTCTTCCCCCTCTTTTACTGTTTCCACATAATTTCGTATTTTCCGCTTCAGGCACACATCCGTCACAAGTCCAAAATTACTCTCCGGATCAATTCTCGGCATATTGCCTGCATCTGGATCTCCGTTTGGATTTCCGTTTTCCACATCGAATAATACCACGAATTCATATCTGTTTTTAATTGCCTCGCTCATTTATTTATCCTCCTTTTTCGTATATCTCTTCTGTACCTGGTGATAGTACCCCAGAATAAACGCTCCCTGTTCTTCCAGGTTCAGGCTGGCTGGGTAGGATTTCGCCTTTTTCCTTATTCCATTTTCTTCCTTCTCTGACTGGAGCATCCCCTGGAGTTCTGTAAGCTGTCTCTCATAGTAAATAGCGGCTCCGTCTTCCAGCTTTCTGATATGGCTGCTCTCCAGCTTGAAAAGCGTGGGAAAAATCAGCTGCGGCCTGGAGCAGGCAGCATTAAAATATCTGTCTTTAATTGTACTGTTCAGGCCTGGATTCGCCTTCTCCTGAATTTCCTCCAGCACTGCAAATATGCGTCCCAGCACATAGGCTGTGTCGACGCAGGACTCATTTACCCTCACAAATGTTCCCTCCTTTATCAGTCGTTCCTCTTTATTTCGTATGAGATAGGCCTTGATAATAGCAGCCCGTCCCCTTGTCACTTTTCCTGAACCGCTCTCGGCCCGTATCCGTATGAGCACGTTGGAGTAAAGGCTTTCCGGGTATTTCGCTCCCGACAGGATCGATTTGAAAACGGCAGCAGCCATATTCGGCGGCGCTTTTTTGTCACGGGACTTCTGATTGGCCGTTTCATACAGCATCCTTCCTGCACTCATATATTCTGTTCTGTCCCAGGAAGGCCGGACAATCTCCATCTGCTCATAATGGTGTTTCAGATTGGTAAGAATGCTGCCGAAACTGTTCTTATAGAAGAAACGTACAGACAGCCGCGCCGCATTCGGCGACAGTCCCAGAACGCAGAAACTCTGTTCAGGATTCAGGCAAATGTCATCGACTGCCACCGGTCTGCCCTTCTGCATTGCCTCCAACAGTTCCCGGATTTTTTCCTGATCGTCCTCTCTGGCCTCCATTCCCATCCAGAATGCCTGCTGGTAGGCTTCTTCCCCGCTCTCAGACCAGAAAATCACAGTCGCATCTCCTAACTGGAACACATATCTGCGCTGGGACAGAAGATAATTGAGAGCCGTCGTATAGGCGAAGGCCGCATAGATTCCCACTGGTGCATTGTAGCTCTGTTCCTTTCCGTAGGAAGTAAATGAGTCTGCATTGAAGGATACCAGAGCCGCACCGCTGGACTGTGCACCCGAAACTCCCTTGATCGTATTGTGAATTCTTGCGATCTCTGTCCTCTTTCCTGTCACAAGGCAAACCCCGGCTTTTTCTTCCCCTGCTCCCTTTTTATTCTGGCTTTCTTCCCAGGCACGCCGGATGCTTTCATCCTTCTGTGCTTCATCCATCCCAACGGAAAAAATAAGGTTTCCACCGGCTGTAAGCTCCTCCCACTTTTCGCGGATCACAGAATTTTCTGCTGCCTTCTCCGGATCCCAGCTCTTGAAAAATGCACGGACGGCCTCTGCGGCTTCTCCGGAAACGCCGTCGAGAATTTCCAGATGCCTGTTCTTAGCTGCCTCGAAGCACTCCCTGAGCCGTTTTCCCGAACCATTTTTGTCTATTCCCAAAAGGTATTTGGAATTGTCACAGAGAAAATTCGGTGCAATGCCTGAGGAACGGGAAACCATGGCCGGCACAGTAAAATCCTGCGGAACCAGAACCTTTTTTTTACCGCGCTCTTCCTCTTTCAAACAGGGAATTACTCTTGCCACTGTCCCATCGGGTCTCAGATCCAGGCAGTATGACACCTTCGCGCTGCACCAGCCTGGCTTTGACACTTTTCCCTGCTCTGCCAGCCTTTCATAATACCTTACAAGCTCCTGTAAAATCACCGTACCACCTCACAGTCTTTTACTTCCAGCACTCCCCGCCTTAGAACGGCCCTGAAAAACATGGGCTGAATATTTTTCAGATCGGAATAGTCCATATCATAAAGCATATATCCCAAATCCCTTTCCTCCTCCCCCTCATAGGCAGTGGAAATCACTTCCTCCTCACAGGGAGCAAAGTAGGCGGGAAACTCCCTGCATCCAAAATAGGGCATATGAAAGCATTCCCCTCTATTGAGTCTTCTGGTTACAATGTCCTTGAACTTTCCCGGATTGTCTGTTTCATTGGCATTCTGCGTCATCTCGAAGTGGGCTTCTATCACATATTCTACATCCTTTAAAATCAGTGACGCCCTCTGTACAATATCGGCCTTCGTGCTGATGTATAGATCCTTTTTCGCTCCATTGTAAACGGAAAGGGCATTGGACGCAGACAGCTTGCTTTTCACCTCATTTCTTCTGACACTGGTAAAGCGGATGGGCTTCTTGACATAAATCCTGTCAATCTTCCATCTGAGGCCAGGATGCCAGTAGATTGCCTCCAATATGCCCCGGGCGGCAGAGGGTGTCATCACGTCGTAGGTGCACCGTTCCACTTTCATCTCCGGCCGCGAAAAAAGAGCATAATCTCCCCACACCCGTACTTTGATTCCTTTTGCCATATGTATGGCTCCTTTCTTTTGCTGTATTTGATCGCTATATATTCATTGAGGTATTTTCCATTGCTCGACTGCACTTACTGGATTTACCGTCTCACTTCGGTCATATTTCCCTTGCGCGTGTTCGATTTTATCATACGGGGAATTCTGCTATATAACTGCATTTTGTCTGTAACAGGCGGCAATATAATCGCGGGGCTGATAGTATAAATCTGTATTGTAATCGGACAGCCTTTCCTCAATCCAAGAGTGATAAACCTCCCATATACCCTTAACTTCTTCACCTTCCGGAAAGCAGTCCTCTATCAGTCTCTCAAACACCTCGCCCAAAGTCCAGTAATCAGGCGGCTCGTACATACATGCTGCGACATTATCATAATTTCCCTCTGTAATTTTGCATTCGTCAATTAACTCCCCGGCTGTTTTCTCAATTGGTTCACAGTGAAACACATCCGCATATTCATAAAGCCGCTTAAGACGTTCTATCCCTATGCGCTCTGCCACAGTGCTTCTTCTGTTTTTTGTCCTGCGTCCGACAAATTCAATCAGACTGCACACGTAAAATAAATCATTATTGTTTTTATTCATGGCGAACTTCCTCACTTCTTATATAGGTTATGGTATTTAACGCAGAAATCGAGTGGAAACTGATTTGGTGGGTTGGGTAACTGAATTTTGCCAGCTCCCAAAACGCAGCCCTTGAAATTTTTCCGTCTACAACATTCTGCACATAATTAAAAATTTTATCATCTGCCATTGACCCCTCAACAATATCATATATGTGCGGAATTCCTCTCCTGCATGCAATGATAAAGTCTAACCACTCCTCTGTCATTGTTTCAAAACTCAAATACCTCAGCTCATAATTCGGGACATATTCATAAAAATTAATATATCCTAGGCCTCCAAACCGACTGGCCCATCGTTTTGCCTGCTCCCATGATATAAAACCATCTCATCTTCCTTTCCGTGTCTTTTCACTTTCCCTTTAGGCATGTCCTTTTCTAAATTAAAATTCATCTTTTTTTATTTTTAAAATTATATTCCTATCATATCACTTTTTCTTTTTAAGTCAATCTGATTTTTGCTATTAGCTCTTTTTTTTCACCGCTTCTTGTGTTATGGTATCTATGTCACTCAGTGTTCTTATCCGATACCGGGTGTGGATTGAAATATCTTCTTTTAGTTTTATCTATGAAAGAAGAGGAAGAGGGGGCCGAACGGCCCCCTCCTCCTCTTTCTACATCCAAACTGCCTTCCCTGTTTCCACCTCCATCAAAAGTCCAACCTCCTGTGAATACTGTTCTCTCCTCTTCAGCACGTACAATCCGTCTCCTTCCCCTTCTGTCAATAGCTCAGCGATGCCGTTTCGGCAGAACTCTTCTATTTTCTTTTTGTCTACACTCACACTGTATCTGCCTGCCTCACGCATCCGCTTTCTGCTGCAGCCTTTTAAACGGATTTCCTCCGCAATTTTTTCTGCACTCTCCTCGACCGGTATCAGGAGAGATACTGTGTGTTCCTCGATCATCTTAAATTCCTGAGCGGCAGAGGTGAAGCTGAAATTTCCCGGGCGGAAATATTCCATTATATGCTTTCTGTCCAGCTCGCTTCCCTTAAACTGGTACAGATAGCGGAAATACTCTTCCGCTGCCTCCGGGGAATTCAGACTTTTTCCTGCCCGTTCCAGCTTCTCCAGCATTCCGCTCATCACCGCGGCCCTCTGCTCCTGCTCCGTGGTTTTCCTTTCTCCCTCCACTTCAAAAAGCCAGGTCCTGCTCTCCTCCAGAGGGCGTTTTCCCTCCCTGTTGCAGCGCCCGGCCGCCTGTATGGCCGAGTCGAGTCCTGCCATTTCCCGGTACACAGATGCAAAATCCAGGTCCACTCCAGCCTCCACCAGGCTCGTCGCAATCACAAGGCAGACATTCTCTGCAGTTTTTGCCTCTTTTGTTTCCTCCCTTATCCCAGTTTTTCCACTCTGCGATTCTCCTTCCGCCCTTTTCCCCGTCCGTTTCCGTATCTCCTCCAGAACCGCCTTCCTGTGCTCCGGATACATCTGGGTTGAAAGGTGGAAAATCTCTCCTTCCGATAATTGTCTCCTTCTCCCCTTCAGCTCCTGATAGACCTCCTGAACCTCCCGCTTTGTATTCAGAATGCAAAGTACCTGGTCTTCCTGCTCCAGCCTGTCAATCAGCTCCTCCTTCCGGATTCTTCCAAGGTTGAGTATCTGGCAGCGCTTAAAAAACTGAAACTGCTCCTCACGATCAGGGCACAGTTCTTCCCACGTTATGCTTTTTCTGAACAGTCCGCCAAGGGCCGGCTGTGTCGCTGTGCAGAGTACCAGCGTACTCCTGTACCTCAAAAGCAGTTCCTCCATCGCTGCGATACAGGGCTTCAGGTACTCGCAGGGCAGCATCTGTGCCTCATCAAATATGATCACGCTGTCCGCTATATTGTGAAGTTTTCTGCACTTTGAGGATTTATTGGAAAACAGCGATTCAAAAAACTGAACATTCGTCGTCACCACCACAGGCTTGTCCCAGTTCTCAGCAGCCAGGTGAAGCGTTTTCAGTTCCTCGTCACTCTCATAATCGATATTGCAGTGATCCTCCAGTACATTCTCTCTTCCCAGAATGTCGCTGAAGATTTTTGCATTCTGTTCGATGATGCTGGTATACGGAATCACGTAGATCACCCGCTTCATCCCGTGCTCTGCCCCATGGCGGAGAGCAAAGGCCAGAGAAGATATAGTTTTTCCTCCTCCAGTAGGCACCGTCAGCCGAAACAGACCGCGGGGGAGCGTCCCTTTCTCAAGACACTCCCTCAAAATCTCGCTTCTTCTCCCGTTGACAGTCCTCCTGTCGTAATTATCCAGCCAGCCCGACACATGCTTTTCCAGCTTTTTTAAAAGGGATTCCAGCTTTTCACCGGAATCCCTCTCCACTTTTTCCTTCATAAATGCTTCCGTGTCGAGAAAATCCGCATCTACCAGGCAGGAATACAGCATCCGGATGAGAAAAGACTGAGCAAATCCCGGATCCTCCCCTCTGTCTGTTCCTCTGAAATTTGCAGGGGCAGAAAGGGCAGGAAAGTCAACCTCCTTTCGGTACTCCTCAAAGCTGCAGAGTTCTTTCTTCATTCTCCCTTTCAAGGTTCCTCTTCCAGCCAAGTCCCCATCTCCGCCTGTGTCAGGCAGGCCGCTGTGGTGTCCTGCCACCGCGTAGGCAAGCATTCCATACGGGCTGTAGGGCCCTTTCTGCTCCCAGCACAGCCTGGCTCCGGCAGTGGCATGGTCTACTTTTTTCCCATTTTCCGTGAGCCTCTTCTGAAATTCCAAAGAATATTTTCCTATATCGTGCAGCTTCCCCAAGGCATAACCGTAGCTTCCGAATCCGAATACATCTGCAAACTGCTCTGCCAACCTTCCCGTTCCCTCCAGGTGCTCCAAAATCGTCTGCTCGCGTTTTCCATCTTCGCTGATATGAGCCAGAAACTTCCTTCTTATCTCCCGACATCCCTTTTCTGCTGAATCGTCAGTTTCCTTCTTTTTATCTTCCTGCATCTTTCTTTCCCTTTATCCTTCTTTTCTCAGACTTCCACCCTGCTGTATTCCTGCCTCTTTTATTCCTGCCTGAAATACCCAAAGCTGTTTACCAGGGCATCAATTTTCATCTTTCTTTCACAGAACGGACAGTTCCTGTAATCGTAGAACCGGTAGTCCGGCAGATCCTCTGCGGAATACACACTGTTGATATGTACCCCGTCCACCTCCGTCTGGGCGCTGAACACGGCGGCCACCCCTTCCAGAATCCCCTCATAATATCCAATACACTCCAGCGCCTTATTGAGGGTCAGACCGGTGGTGATATTGGCCAGCAGGAGAATCACATGCTTTCCGGCCACCATGGGTCTGAGATTTTCTTTAAAAATCATCTGGCTGTTGCTGTTGAATTCCGGGGTAATAATATAGATCGTTTTATGTTCATTCCTTGACATGAAGCCGGCCTTGGAAAGCTCCTCCGCGAGATAAGCTCCGATGACCTGGGTTCCGTCCAGACATACGATGGTATCCACTACCGTATTATTCACATACTGGCCTGCCAGTGTTTTTGCCATCTCCTCCGCCTCGCTCTGACGGGCCTTCACTGTCGTCATATCAATGTAATAGTTAATGTGGGCGTGATTTGTAGCAAAATGCCCCGGAACCGCCTTGAGCGGAAGATGCGTGTTCTTTGCGCGGATTTTCAGCATTGTATGTTCCATAAAATACCTCCTCCTGCCAAAATGGCCTGTCTGCGCTGCTGCGTATATTTTCATATTCCAGTCTGGCGTGCCGCAGCTCCGGTGTTTCGTTTTCCCCTGGCAGACAGCTATTCGGGCTGCCGTCTCAGCCTCACCCCGGACAGAAAATACAAACCCTATACAGTCAGCGCAACTATTTTCTTAATTATATAACATTTCGCCTTAATTATACAATATAAAACAGGTATCTTTTTCTTATTTTTCAGATTTTTATTTGTTTTTCCTTAAACTCACTAAATGTTTTTCTGCTTCTTCAGAGTCTAAAAAGGCTGCTGCAGGATAATCACTCTGCAGCAGCCCGCTTCCCGTATTTTTGATCCCAACCTTCTGCTAAATCGTTCCTCTGCGCAGCACCCGGTCAATCTTTTCTCTGTCAAGGCTCTTTATTACCTCGACTGCCATCCTCACAGTTGCATCGATATCCTCCATAGCACAGAAATTGTAGTGGGTGTGAACGTATCTGGATGGGATTCCGAGTACCAGAACCGGCACGGCTTTTCCCGTGAGGCTGATCTTTCCCGCGTTGGTACTGCCTCCCCTTCTCACGGCATCCTGATATTTAATACCGCACTGCTTCCCTGTCTCATGAGCCAGACGGATAAATTCCGGGTTGGATACGTAGCTTGCGTCCAGATGGCGAATCTGGGTTCCTTCCTTCAGGCTGCACTGGGCAATTCCCGGCCTGAAATAGAAGTCATCGGCCGGGGAGCCCTCAAACACGATCGCCAGATCCGGCAGAACTGTCTGGGAAGTTACCTGGGCTCCCCTTGTTCCTACCTCCTCCTGGGCGGCAAAAGCTCCTACGACCTGGACTGCCAGATTTTTCTCCTCCTTCTGCAGAGCCTTCATGGTTTCAAGAATACTCACACACCCCAGGCGGTTGTCAAAGGCTTTTCCATAGCAGATCCCATGTTCCTCATCATATTCAAACCGGACATCAGGCATGACCGGATCGCCTACGGAAATTCCATAGTCCTCCATCACCTCCTGACGGCTCGAAGCACCCACGTCAATCCTTATATCTTCTATATTTAAGGAATTATCTGCCCTCTCGGCTGCCGTCAGGAAATGCACCGGCTTTGAGGTCGTGATTCCCCTGATTTTCTTTCCCGCCCCATTTTTGACAATCACTGAATGGGCCGGAATGTTGGTGTTGTGGATTCCCCCCAGACAGATAATATCCAGAAGACCGTTTTCCTCAATATTCTGGACCATGAAGCCCACCTCATCGGAATGGGCATCCAGCATCAGAACAGGTCTCCTCCTCTCTCCCTGCCTGAGTTCACCCCGGCTGAAAGCATCTCCTGCCTGCTCGTCCATAAATGCATATACATTATGCATGGCGTCATGTTTAAGGCAAAGCGCTCCGCTGTGAGCCTTAACTGCTCTCACCACATCCTCCTCAAATCCGCTTGGCCCGAAGGCGTTGGTGAGATCCTCTATCATTTTTAAATCTGCCATGTTAAACTCCTCCTTATCTTTCTCCGTCTGTATCATTCGCCCGGCATGCGCAGGTATATTGACTGCAGAGCGGTCAATATACCATAAACGAATGTGCCGTCACAATATCGCGGTAATTGCTGCTCACCACACGGTTTGTCCTCTCGTCCACCTGCTCTGCTCCCGGAAAGAATGACATCTGATAGGCCTTTTTCAGATCCTTGTAATGCACCACATACTCAAATTTTTCCGGCATTGAAATGCGGCAGGCTTCCGGGCCGCGGCTCAGAGCCTTCTTTACACGGCTTCTCAGAAGACGATCTGCCGCCGCCTTGCTCATATTGATCGTGCTTCCTCCAACTCCCTTCTTTACAGCCGCTGTCGTAATGGCAGGGACCATCTCTCTGGCCAGAGAGCAGATTGCCTCGTCGCCGGAAACAAAGATGGCCGGAACACCAATCATGGCAGCTGTGTAGGTATTGAGCATAAA
>JAHZAR010000014.1:35112-36313 GCA_019423835.1 Clostridiales bacterium
CTCATCACCTTTCCATTCAGGAAAATCTGACTGCTGTTTCCCGTGGATGTATGGCTGATCGGGTTTCCTCCATCTCCCGCCGGAGCATGATATCCCACATAGAGCACAGCGTCAAAGGTGTCATCCAGCCCGAACATCATGTTGTAGGGGTGCCCGCTCTTTCCCCTGATCAGAGTCACACCGTCAGGGAGAGCGGCAAAATCAATATTTGTCGCGTCTCCATGACCATCCTTTACCACAATCTCCTCAGCTCCGGCTTCCAGAGCAGCCTCGCAGACTGCCGCCACCTCCTCTGTCATCTGTCTGGCAAACTGACGGTACTCCGGCATATCCTTATGGGTTTCACTGGCCAGCGTCGTTCCGACGCAGCCTTCAATATCAGCGCTGATAAACAGCTTCATCGCTTATTCCTCCTCTCACCCTTTCCTCTACAGAGCATCATATCACACTCCCCTTCAAATGCAACCTTCTTCCCATGAAAAAATTTCTGACGCAAAAGGCAGGAATCCAGCCCGTTTTTTGGCGGCCTCGCCGGAACAAAAAACGGGCTGGATTCCTGCTGCCCACCGCCTTCCCCTCTCCTGCTCTCTTTCTTTTTTCTACTCCGCGTTGTCATACAGGTGGCAGTACACAAAGTGATCCTCCCCCACCTGGTATTTTCTCGGAGCCTCTTTTTTGCATATCTCCATGCATTTCGGGCATCTGGTGTGGAATTTGCAGCCGGACGGCGGATTGATCGCCGAGGGTATGCTTCCCTCCAGGATGATCCTCTCCTTCTTCACCGTCGGATCGGGGATCGGAACTGCGGACAGCAGAGCCTGTGTGTACGGATGCATGGGATTCTTATAGAGATTCTCCTTGTTTGCCTCCTCCACAAAATTTCCCAGATACATCACCCCGATCCGGTCGCTGATATGCTCCACAACGCTCAGATCGTGGGCAATAAAAATATAGGTCAGGTTGAATTCCTTCTTCAGTTTACTCATCAGATTTAAGACCTGAGACTGAATGGACACATCCAATGCAGATACCGGCTCATCCGCGATAATCAGCTGCGGCCGCACGGCAAGAGCCCTCGCAATCCCGATTCTCTGTCTCTGGCCTCCCGAGAACTCATGAGGGTATCTTCTGGCATGGTAATCATCCATCCCCACCTCTCTGAGAAGCCGCACCACCGCCTCGTCAATCTCCTGTTTTCCCT
>JAHZAR010000142.1 GCA_019423835.1 Clostridiales bacterium
GTTTTTCGATTTCCTCCGGCGTCAAACCTGTTTCTTCGTAGTCTAAGAGCTTACAGAGCGCCCCATACAAAATCTCATAGGTTTCTCGTGTAATGGGTGTCCCCTCATACAAATCCTTCCATGGGAGTCCTTTCAGACTCCAGTTCCCGCATACGTCTTTTTCTGTTAATCGCTCCATATGATCCTCCCTTCCCTGCTGCCCCATTCGGCCACAATCTCGCAGGCAGATGTCCCGCAAGTAATGTCCTGTCCATGCCAACTGCAGGTACTGCAATCTTTTAAAGTATCTGTATGGTTTGCCATTTTCCAGCACTCATAAAAGTCCCGTTCCATCTCCTCTGTTACCTCTATGGTCAGTAAGGCCTTTTCACATACCTGAATACACAGCCATTTCATAGGCGCCTCCTATCTCTGCAACGCCTTTAAAAACTCTACCAGCTCTGTTTCACTGTCTGGATGCTTGTCATACCTAGCGTGCCTGCTCCATCTGGGGCAGCCATAGCTTGGATGCTTCGGCGGTTCCGGCCCGCCCACCAGATGCAGATAATATGCTGTAAAATCTCGTTTTCCTGCTGCTGGATATTCCTCGGCAATCAGACGAGCCCCATTGTCAAACTCATACTTGTAATACCGGACTCCGATATGTTCATCCTCATACCACAGCCCCCAGGCCTGGTAGTTTCTCAGCCATTCCTTCCTCTGATCATTGTTTCTCATTCTCGGAAGCTCTGGCTGCTCCTTTTCCAAGGGTTCCAATTCCTCCTGCTGTTTCCTTTCCTGCTCTGCCAGAAGCCTTAAAGCATCCGCAAGGATCTGTGTTTTCTCAACGACCGGAGGCCATTTTTCTTCTGGCGTATCCTGAAAGGCTTCCTGCATCTCGGCCAGTTCCCTTTCGTATTTTTTCAGCAATCCCTCTGTGCTTATTTTTCTTTGTGCTGTTTCCTGCTGCCCTTCTGGCCCTTCCTCCTGTTTTTCTTCTGTGTCTGGCTTCTTCTCCTGATCCTCCGGGCCTTCCTTTTGTCCTTCCGTTTCCTCTGGGATCCAGCCGCATCGGCTGTTACATGGCTCCTCACAAGATACGCAGCACTTGACTCCTCCCGCTCCGCAGCAGACGCAGTTCCCATATTTGCTCCACCCCGTGATGCAGGTCTTAGCCCAGTGTCTTTCCGGCTGCCTTTCGGCAGCAGGTTCTTCACCCTGGCCGTCCCACTCATCCATATCATCCGCCAGCTCTGTCACATGGATCACATCGCTCCCGCCGGTTTCCCGGGCGATCCAGCTGCCTTTCTCTTCCCACTCCTCCGGCTCCGTTTTTTCCTCCTGCTGCGTTTCTGCAGCACACGGTTCCGGCATAAATTCCGGAAAATCATAGATTTCCATCTGTCCTTCCAGCTGCTCCCCCTCTGGATCTGTCTCCGGTTCCGACGTCGCAACTTTCCGGGCCTCCCGCTTCAGCTCCCGGATTTCCCTCACCGGCATGTCTGCCGTCACCTGCTCTCTCAGTTCTTCCGACATGGACAGCATCTCAATGAGCCCGCCGGCGGAATACTCCTGATACTTTGCCTGCAGCCTTGGCATCTGCTCCGGCCCGGCAAGCTCCCCGAACTGCTCGTACACCCGGATGCAGTTGGAAGCCCAGCTCTTATCCTTTTGGTAGCATATCTCCATGAATGCGTCAAAACTTGTATATCCATGTTCTTTCCAGAGTTTTTCATTCCGGATAGCCCTGAGCGCATATCCGGCTGTCACAATTCCGTTTTTGACATCCAGAATCGCCCGATCCGCCATCGCTTTTGCCATTTGTAACGTCAGTCCGCTTTTTACCTCGTCCATATCATCCCTCCTGCCATATCATCCCCGGAACCCGAATTGCACGGGGCGAACCCAGCGGATGATCCGTTTCCAGAATTCCTTCCTTCAGCATACTCTTCAGGCAGCCATTCACGGAGGAAAGGGAATACCCTGTTTTTTCCGCAAGCTCCCGGTTCGTTGGGGGATATCCATGGAGCTCTATGTATACTTTAATAACATCTAGGACCTTTTCCTGGCTGATTCTCTGCTTCACGCTTCATTTCCTCCTCTATTCGCTGTCTGATCCACCGCTCTCCATGTTCCCGGTCTGCCAGTTCTTCTGCTGCCAGAGCCGGACTAAAATAACAGCCGATGGGCGCGTATCCTCTGGACGTTTCCTGAAGAATCTGGAATCGTCCGGCAGTCTCCGGTTTGATGTAATACTTCCCGTAAATGTGTTTCATGTCTCCTCCCTATCTCGGCCATTCTCCCAGAGTGTGGACACCCTTTCTGCTGCAGCGCACCACATCCGCCCATGAATAGGTCTGCCCGTTGTCAAACAGGCAGATATGCGGGTATCTGGTATCCGCCACCTTCGTCCGTCTTCTGGTTCCTTCTTCATCCCGATAGTAATAAACAGCTCCAGTGGCAGTACGCTCCCGGAATCTCTTTATGGTCTCAGGCCAAATTGCCTCTCCCACCTGAAGTTCTTCCATCTGCTCCCAGTAAGTCTTCACATCTTCCCTGTGAACCGTATACAGATAGCCCTTCCTGCAGCGTCCCACACAGTCAATAGCATTTTTCGTTCTCAGGTTTCCAAACTGGTTTCTGGCATCGCTGTGCGTCAGCTTCAGAGCTTTTGCTGCCGCCTGTATGGTCAGCGGTCCTGTTTCCCGCATATACCTCAGGATTCTGTCCTGTTTCTCACCCGAGATACGGTTAATCTCCTCCCGGCTGATTTTCGGTATTTTCTTCCTGCCCATAAATTCCTCCCATCCGCTCCAGTATGTCCTCGTAGTCATATCCGTGACTTTCCAGGTTGTGGAAGCGGTTCTTCGCCCTGCCGTAATAATCCCGGTGCTGTTTCCAGGCATCTTCTTCCACATTCTTTGCCACAGAGTAAGATACACTCTTTCTGTCGCTGTAATTGCCGTCCAGAACTTTTGCCATGTTGGCATCCGCGATCAGCCAGTCAAACGTGGCTGTCCAGTTCCGGTTGTTTTTCCCCTTCAGGAAACTGCTGGCCTCGGCCATCTCAAACAGTCTCCGGAAATCGTCCACCGTATAACCAGCGCGCAGCCTGGCCCGGACTGCCTTCTTTCTTGCTTCTGACATCTTCACCAGGCGGGGATACGACCCGCAGACGGAGTTGTATAACTCTCGAATCGTGGCAAGCTGGTCAGAAAAGGCGTCCGTCTTTTCTGGTAATCCGTCAGGATTACTCTTTTGTTGTTTTTGTTTGTTTTTATTGTTTATTATGTCTACGCTTTGTACTACGGAATATACTTCGGGTTGTACTACGGGATATACTTCGGGTTGTACTTTCAAATTGTAAGTATATTCCGTAGCTAATGAGATAAGGCGGTAACGCCCCGGGACCCCTTTACGTCCCTTCTGGTATTCTACCAGCCCTGCATTCACAAGCCGGTCCCTGCTCTCTGTCAGGGATGCTTCTCTTGCTATCTGCAGGGACACCATCAAGCGGCGGTTATCTACTTGCGTCCATTCCGGCCATCCGGCCCTGCTGCTCAGATACAGCAGCTTGTACCACAGAAGCTGCGTCAGGGTGGGGAGGGAATGGGTTTCGAGCCACCGCTCAAATCCGTTAATCTCTGCGATATAATTCAAGGCTCTCCCGCCTTTCTTTTTTGAATAGCCGGGGAACGGTCAAGTCCCCGGCCGGTTGTATCACCAATGGCATCATCGTTCGTGATATATTATTGTGCCATAGGAGGTTGTTATAAATAGGAGCGTCCGAATTCCTTGATGAACTCGTCCCTACTCCCGTAATGGCTCTCGTAGTATCGCTGAGCCATCTGCTTTAGATACCTGTCCATTCCTGCATTTTCCTGCGTTCTCTGAAAGGAAGCTCCGTTGGGATGAAGATCGGGCCGCAAAGGAATAATAAATCCTCTGGCTTCTGATTTCTTCCTATTTCCTTTCCGGCTTTCAAATATGTGATGTCGTTCCACATACGGACTTCCGGTAAAATAGCAGTGATCCATATCCTCTGTAAAAACACTCCAGAGCTTCTTCATACGGTCTCTCCTCTGCGTTCCCGATTTGCCTCATAAAGTTCCAGCATCCGTTTCAATTCCTCTGGAGATGCTGTTTCAATTCCAGATTCCTTACATTCAGAAACCAATCCGTCTATCAGATGGGCCATCTCCTCCATGTTGTAGGTACTGGATCCACGGAGCATCACATAGGTGCGGAACCGTTCTCCATCCCTTCCAGTCTTCACCTCAGAAGTAGGCTTGATGTGGAAGGTCTCTGCTTCGTCCGCGGCCCGGGCTCCCTGGTCACTGTCTGGAAGAACGAGATAAATCATCTTGCCGTCAATGATTGCAGGCTGCCCGTATCTCCTTAACAGGATATTGTGCAGATGCGGTTTTGACAGGTTCAGCTTATCTCCCAGTTTTGCGACAAGCACCCAGTAATACGCGTTGGCGTCCAGGCTCCGCTTCTTCCGAAACTTTTTAAACGTAATAGCCAGAGGAATGCCCTGCAGCTCCTCCAGCCGGGGAGCTGCCATTTCATCGGTTTCGCAGGTGATTAGGGTATGTCCGGTAAAATAATCACAGGAAATACTTTTTAACTGTCCTTTAAACTCCATTTCTTTTACCTGTGCTGCTAATTCCAGGGAACTCCGTCCATCTTCTCCGGCGGTTCTGTCTGCATGGAAGGATCCGATTTGTTCGGATAGCGTTTAAACTTTTCCATTGCATCCTAGAACTGGTACATAGTCAGCTCCTTTAGCTCCTGGACTCTATAGGTTCC
>JAHZAR010000143.1 GCA_019423835.1 Clostridiales bacterium
TGTCTACCCGGTTCATGGCTATCTTGATAATATCGGCAGCCGTTCCCTGAATAGGGGAGTTCATGGCCACCCGCTCGCCGAAGGAGCGCTGCATAAAGTTTTTGGAGGAAAGCTCCGGAACCGGACGCCTGCGTTTGAACATGGTCGTCACATAGCCCTTCTCCTTTCCCTCCTCCACCAGGCGGTCCAGGAATTTCTTCACATCCGGATAGGTTTCAAAATACCGGTTAATATATTGAAGCGCCTCCTTTCTCGTAATGCTCAGATCCTCGCTGAGCCCAAAGGCACTGATTCCGTAGACAATCCCGAAGTTGACAGCCTTGGCGTTTCTTCTCTGGAGAGGCGTCACCTCCTCAAGGGGCACATGGAATACCTCCGAAGCCGTAATGGCATGGATATCCTCCGCCTTCCTGTATGCCTCAATCAGCCTCTCATCCCCTGACATGTGGGCAAGCACCCGCAGCTCAATCTGAGAATAGTCGGCGTCCACAAACACGCTGCCCTCCTCCGGCACGAAGACGCGGCGGATCTCTCTTCCAAGCTCCATCCGCACCGGAATATTCTGGAGATTCGGCTCTGTGCTGCTTAACCGCCCGGTGGCAGTGATCGTCTGGTTGAAGGTTCCGTGAATCCGCCCGTCCTCCCTGATATAGCCGGCCAGGCCGTCCGCGTAGGTGGATTTGAGCTTGGTCAGCTGGCGGTAGTCCAGAATTTTCCGGACCACAGGATACTCCGGCGCCAGCTTTTCCAGCACGTCGGCGGCAGTGGAATAGCCGGTCTTTGTCTTTTTCCCATAGGGCAGCTCCATCTTGCCGAACAAAATCTCTCCCAGCTGCTTTGGAGAGTTGATGTTAAAATGCTCCCCCGTTTCCCCGTAGATCTCCTGTTCCAGCCTCTCGATCTGGACTTTCAGCTTCTCCCCGTAGTCGTGAAGCTCCTCCCTCTTCACGCAGATTCCCGCCTGCTCCATGTGAAACAGGCTGAAAATCAGGGGCATCTCAATGGTATAGAAGAGCTCCTTCATGTCCATCTCTTCCAGCTTTTTCGTCAGCTTCTCCCTGGATTTCCATGCTGTGTAGGCCATATGGCAGACACACTGCTCCGCCGCATTTAACGCGGTCCGGATGGAGACCCGCCCGGCTGTTTGTTCCTCTCTGACGGGGTCTGTCTTTTCCTGCTTCTTTCCTTCCTTTAAGGATTCCTCTGACGAATCCATAAAGGAAAACAGGCTCATCTGTCCGGATTCCTCATCTCCTGTGCTGCTCTCTGTCTCGTCAAAGGGGATTGCCCCCTCCATCTGTTCAAAGTCTGCAAACCCGGCTGCCCGCAAACCTTTTTTCTCAGCCTCGGCGGTCGTTTCACCGTCCCCCTCTTTCTCAGGTCTTTCTAAAAGAGCCTGTGCAAAGCTCTTCTTTCCCATCAGGTCCGCCCGGGACGGAACGGTCAGCTCCAGAAAATCTCTGGCCAGATCGTCGTAATCGTAGGTATCCTTCAGAGGGTTGATCAGGTAGCCGGCTACCCCTGCGTCAAACAGGAGCCGGCCGCAGCCTTCTTCCTCTCTCCCTTCCGGGCTCTTCCCGTCAGGTCTGTCACACTCTGTCTGCGCCGCAGGGAGAAAGCCGAGCTGGCTCTTCAGATCGAGAAAGCTCATTCTGACTCCCGAGGCGATCAGTTCATTCAGCTGTCCGGCCAGGTACTCTCCCGTCACATCCCCGCCTGCCTCGAGGCAGTAAATGTCTGTCTCCCCAAATGCCAGTCCCAGCGCCTGCACGCTCTGCCCTTCCGCAATCATCTGCGCGCCTGCGTCCTTCGCCTTTCTGGCCTTTTTAAAGACAGCCTCTGCGGCCTCACGGCCGGTCACAGCCCGAAACTGTTTCTCCACCTGATTTTCTGTTCTGGCGTTTGCGTCGAACCTAAGCAGCAGGGATTTGAATTCCAGCTGGCTCATCAGCTCATAGGCCTGGGGTGTGTACAGATCCCCGATTTTCGCCTCTTCCATGGAAAACTCCACAGGACAGTCTGTACAGATAGTGGCAAGCTCCTTGCTCATCTGTGCCATGTCATAGTGCTCCCTGAGGGCCTTCTGGGCTCTCGGCGGCTTAATCTCATCCAGATGGGCATAGGCATTCTCAATGCTGCCATATGTGGTGATAAGAGCCGTAGCTGTCTTCTCGCCGATGGAGGGGACACCCGGAATATTGTCGGACGCATCCCCCATCAGAGCCTTCACATCAATAAACTCCTTCGGCGTCACCTGGTACTGTTCTTTCACATCTGCCGGATAAAAATCCTTAATCTCTGTACCGCCTCTGTTCGTTCTGGGCATCCTGATCTTCACATGTTCGTCCGCAAGCTGGAGCAGATCCCGATCCCCTGAGACGATGGAAACCTCGGCTCCCGAAGCTGCGCACCTTCCTGCAATCGTCCCCAGCACATCATCTGCCTCGTAGCCCGGCACGGAAAGGCTCGGGATTCCCATGGCGGAGAGCACCTCCTTGATTACGGGAACCTGTTCCCTCAGCTCCTCCGGCATGGGCTTTCTCGTCCCCTTATAAGCCTCATACATCTTGTGGCGGAAGGTGGGCTCCTTCAAATCAAAAGCCACTGCCAGACAGTCGGCCTTCTCATCCTCGATCACCCGGAACATAATGTTCAGGAAACCGTACACCGCATTTGTGTGAAGCCCCCTGGAATTCGTCAGCTCCGGCACCCCGTAAAAGGCCCTGTTCAAAATGCTGTGTCCATCTATCAAAACTACTTTTTCCATGCTTTTCTCTCCCTGCTTGTATTTAAGCCTTTCGGTCTCCTGGCCTGCAGGCATCCGCTCCCTGGTCTTCAGCCGGGGCAGTCTTCTGTCTGCCTCAGTCTCTGATTAAAAAAACCAGATCCGAAACTGCAGAAGCACCATCACCGCCATAGCCATAGCGCCCAGCGTGTTGACCGCATACCTGAAAATGCGGAACATCCACATATGACTGACCTTCAGATAGGAATCCTCTATTTTCCGTTCCAGATCTCCCGCAATATCATAAGTTCCGGAACCATTGTCAAGCTGCCTAAGGCCCACATCTACCATAAAGTAGATCTCCAGCTCCTCCCGGCAGTTGGGGCATTCATCAATGTGATTTAAAAACGCCTCCAGCTCATCGCCGGACAGTTCATCCCTGATATACGGCGTCACAAGACGCTCTGCCTCCTGACAGGTCATATGCTTCCTCCTTTTTCTGCTCTTTTGTGCAAGTCTGCCGCTTTCCGCTCTGAAGAGCCCTGCAGCCCACAAAAATCTTTTCTTATCATACAATAAGAAGCCCTCTTTTTCAAGGGAACCTTTTCCAGTTTGGCAAATATAGGCTGCACCTCTTTCCTGAATTCTGTTTTTCATGGCGTATGTCTCCTTTTTTATCTGATACTCTTTAGCATGGGCACAGAGGAGGGAAAACATTCGGCGATTGAATCTGTAACAAAGTTCATGTCACACAAAGAAGAAAGCAGCATCAGAAATTTTTACTTGCATTCTTTTCCTGCTGCCAGGAGAACCGCCGAGAGCAGAATACAGGCAATTCCCAGTCCGGTAAAAAGCGTCACACTCTCATCAAGCAGAAAAATTCCCAGCACGGCACTGGTCAGCGGCTCGAATGTACTCAGAAACGAGACCTTTCCTGCGCCGATCCGCGCAAGGCCAAGCTGCACCAGCAGAACAGACAAAACAGTAGGCCCCGCCGCCACTGCTGTTACAGAAAGCCAGGCAGAAATACTTAAATTCACACTCATTTCCCCTGAAAGGGAAGCAGCCAGTATCCCTTCCAGCCCACAGAATACAGAAAGATAAAAACCAAATGAAAGCGGTGGCATTTCGGAGAGTCCCGCTTTGTCGTCAAATATCACATAAAACGCATACGCAAACGCAGACCCCAGCGCCATAATCATACCGGGTACGGAGGCTGTCCCCTGGGGAGTATAAAAGCAGGCAACACCAGCCACTCCCAGCAACGCACACAGAATCCCCGTCCCGGTCAATCTTTCCTTAAAAAGAACTGTGCAGACCAGAAGCACCAGAATCGGATAGATAAAGTGGATTGCTGTTGCCATTCCTGTCGGAATATATTCATAAGAAAGTGACAACAGAAGATTGGTCAGCATATACCCCTGAGCCAGGACAAAAATCTGAAGAATTTTCCCTTTCCCCACACGCAGGCTGTTCTTTCTCACCTGCGAGAGAATCAAGAAAAACAGAGATGACAGTAAAAAACGAAGAGCCACAAGCAGGAGCGGAGATCCGCCTCCTCCATAGAAAACGACTGACAAAAACGGCAGCAGTCCATAGAGTACCGCCGAACCGGCCGCGCACAGATATCCCATCATTCATTCCTCCCTATCTGCTGCCATAAAGCAGAAAACGGGCGCTGCAGGATCCGTTTCCGATTCCGGGAAACCGGTCCTGCAGCGCCCTGTTAAGTACCTGTGTGCAGACGGCAGCATGGTCTCTTAATACAGGCACTATATGATTTTAAAATCAGGCTTTTGGTCAGATGATATAGAGCTCCCGTCTCCGATCTTTATAGGCCGGGAGTTTTGCTCTGACTTCCTGCACCCGATCTGTATCAATCTCCGCACAGATCAGGGCCGGC